>JBAVNO010000157.1:0-13106 GCA_049691095.1 Alphaproteobacteria bacterium
GCCGCACGCTGCGCCGCCAGCGCGCCGAGGCTGACACCGCCCAGCGCCACCGGGCCGCCCAGCTCCGCGCGCGCCCAGGCGGTGAGAAGGCCGAGCTCGATCACATGGGAGTGGAAATAATCGAGCAGGCCCAAAAGCCCGCGCGCCATCAAATCCTCGCCGCCGTAGCGCCCGGGAGTGCGCCGCCGGCCGTGGAACGGCCCTTCGGGGCGGATCATGGCGATGCCCCGGGCGGTGAGCCCGGTCGGGGCCGAGGCCAGGCCCTTCCAGAACTCGGTCTCCATGGCGATGCCGTGGGTGAAGATGAGCGAGGGCGTAGGCCCGCCGCCCGGCGGCATGAACACCCGCGCCCAGGCGGTGTCCGCCACAGTGGGCGCGGGCGCGGGAAACGTGACCCAGAAGGTGGAGCCGGAACGGCCCTCCACCGTGTTGGAACGCCGGGGCGCGAACGCGCCTTGGGGCGGCGCGAAGGCGGATTGGGGATGGGCGCGTCTCGCGCCGTGGAACCGCTCCACCTCGCTCGACCCCGCCACGTCGAATCGCACCGCCGGGAAACGCGCCACCATATGGGGCAGCGTGAACAGGCTGCGGGCGGCCATGAACTCGTTCGCGGCGCGCGTTCTCGCCGACAAGGCCCGCCGCAGGGTCTCGCGCGGCGGGCGCGCGGCCTCGAACAGGACGGCGTCGAAGCGGCGGTTCGCGGCCTCGTAGGCGCGGTGACGCTGACGGGTTTTCTTGAGCGCCTGCGCGACGAGCCAAGGCGGCAATGCCGCGCCGCCGGCCTCCACGGCGAAGCGCTCGGCCGAGCCGTCGGCGGCGATGGCGGCCGCCCAGGCGCGGGAAAGGGGAAGGTACCAGTTGGTGACCAGGCGCACGGCCGCGGAATCGTACCAGCTCGTGAGCACGAGCCGGCCCAATCCGGAACGCATCAGGCGCGCGATGTCCATGACCGGCGCCTATGACATGCCGTCGCGGCGTTTCAGGTGTCGAGGAAGCTCCGCAATTTGCGGGAGCGGCTGGGGTGCTTCAGTTTGCGCAGCGCCTTGGCCTCGATCTGGCGGATGCGCTCGCGGGTGACCGAGAACTGCTGGCCCACCTCTTCGAGCGTGTGATCGGTGTTCATGCCGATGCCGAAGCGCATGCGCAGCACCCGCTCCTCGCGCGGCGTCAGGCTGGCCAGCACGCGGGTCGTGGTCTCGCGCAGATTCGAGTGGATCGCGGCGTCCAAGGGCTGGACCGCGTTCTTGTCCTCGATGAAATCGCCGAGATGGCTGTCTTCCTCGTCGCCGATGGGGGTTTCGAGGCTGATCGGCTCCTTGGCGATCTTGAGCACCTTGCGCACCTTCTCGAGCGGCATGCCGAGCTTCTCGGCCAGCTCTTCTGGCGTGGGCTCGCGGCCGATCTCGTGCAGCATCTGGCGGCTGGTGCGCACCAGCTTGCTGATGGTCTCGATCATGTGCACCGGGATGCGGATGGTGCGGGCCTGGTCGGCGATCGAGCGGGTGATGGCCTGCCGGATCCACCACGTGGCGTAGGTCGAGAACTTGTAGCCCCGGCGGTACTCGAACTTGTCCACTGCCTTCATGAGGCCGATGTTCCCTTCCTGGATCAGGTCCAGGAACTGCAGGCCGCGGTTGGTGTACTTCTTGGCGATGGAGATCACGAGCCGGAGGTTCGCCTCCACCATCTCCTTCTTGGCCTGGTTGGCCTCGCGCTCGCCTTCCTGAACCGTGTTCACGATGCGGCGGAACTCGGAAATCTCCAGACCCACGCTGTCGGCGATCTGGGCGACCTGCTCGCGGATCTCGTTCACGTCCTTGGCGTTCTTGACCGTGCCGAACTTCTTCCACGCCTTGCCGGGAAGGGCGCGCACGGTATCGAGCCAGTTGGGATCGACCTCGTGGCCGAAATAATGCTTGAGGAAATCCTCGCGCTTGACGGCGCAGGCCAAGGCCAGCCGCATCAGCCGGCCTTCGAGGCCCATGAGCTTGCGGTTGCGCTCGTAAAGCTGCTCGACCAGCTGATCGATGCGGGGGTTGTTCAGATGCACGCGTTCCATCAGCTCGACGAGCTCGAGCTTCAGCTTTTCGTAGCGGCGCTCCTGGGCGCGCGCCAGCTCCTCGCCGGCGCGGGCGGCCCCGAGGCGCTGTTCCTGCAGCTTGTGGCGGCTCTTGTACTTCTTGGCGATGGCGTCGAAGGTCTCGAGCACGGACGGCAGCAGCGTCGCTTCCATCGCCGCGAGAGAGATCGCCGCTTCCTCGTCGTCCTCTTCCCCGGCGCCGCCCTCGGCGCCCTTGGCCTCGACGGTTTCGCCGCCCGCGTCCCCGGACTTGCCCGCATCGCCCTTGGCTGAATCGCCCCGGACCGAATCGCCGTGCCCGGAATCGCCGCGCCCGGAATCGCCCCGGGCTGAAGCGCCCCGGCCTGAATCGCTCCGGCCCGAATCGCCCCGGCCGGAATCGCCGCGCCCGGACTCGGTCTTCTCACCGGCGTCGCTCGGGGCGGCCGCCAGCGGGGCCGCGCCGTCGCCTTCGGGAACGCCGCCATAGGTGGCGTCGAGGTCGATGATGTCGCGGAGAAGCATGCGGCCCTCGACCAGCGCGTCGCGCCATTCGACCAGCGCGCGGATGGTGAGCGGGCTCTCGCAGATCGCGCCGATCATCTTCTCGCGGCCGGCCTCGATCCGTTTCGCGATGACGATCTCGCCCTCGCGGGACAGCAGCTCGACACTTCCCATCTCGCGCAGATACATGCGCACGGGGTCGTCGGTGCGGCCCAGATCCTCTTCGTCGATGGTGGCGACCGCCCGTGGCTCGGGCTCTTCGGCCGGGGCTTCGACCTCGGCTTCGGCGGCGGGCTCGGCCTCCTCGCCCTCGTCGGTCTCGATCACGTTGATGCCGATCTCCGACAGCATGGCCAGCGTGTCCTCGATCTGTTCCGAGGACACCTTGTCGGAGGGAAGCGCGGCGTTGATCTCGTCATAGGTGACGTAGCCGCGCTCGCGTCCGCGCTGCACCATCTTCTTGACGCCCGCGGCCATCCCGTCCATCAACGGGCCGTCGGGATTTTCGATCTGCGTTTCGGCCGCCTGGGCGGCGCCGGTCGTTTTAGTCGCCATTACTCTCGCGCCCCATTCTTAAAGCTCGCGCCCTGCACCCGAACTCGGGTTGTTCCATCGTTGCGGTTGTTCCAAGGTCCCAACGTCCGCCGGTTCCCGTTTCCCCGGTCTTGTTGTCCGCCCGCCGCGCCGTCGACCTGCCGCCGGCGTCTGCCGGAAAGGGGTACAGGCCGCGCCCTTCAATGCGCCGGGTCCGTCAATGCACCACGCCCGGCGGCTGACCCGGTCGCTCGGCGCCCGTCGAGGCCTCGTCGATCGCCGATATGGTGGCCTGCAGCTCGTGAAGGTGCCTCTGCAGGCTGACGAGGCGCTCGGAATTTTCCGGAGTGCCGGTCTCGGCGTACGCTTTTTGGGCCTCCTTGATCTGTGCCCAGACGCGGGGAAGACAATATCTGCCGAAGGCATGCCGCCAGCCCTTGCGGGCCTCGGACGGCTCCGTCTCGGGGCTTGCGAAGCCCGCATGCATGTAAACCCCCTGATTCAGCACCGACCGCAACGCTGCCGAATATCCCCGGTCATTGAGGTGGCTTTGAAGCTGCTCCCTGTCAAGGCCCGGTTCGGCCGCCAGCTCCAGGACGGCCTGGCGGACCTTATCCAGGTCGGGCGTGGAAAAGTCAACCGTTCCAAGCTCCTCGGCCACTTCCTCGAGAAGGTCCGGATGGTTGATGACGGTGGCGAGCAGGATCTTCGGCAGCAGGGTCTCGCCGTCGACCGCCGTCCTTCGCATCGCCCCGGGCAGGTAGGGCCGGGGCCGGTAGGAGCCGGGGGCCCTGGCCCCTTGGCCGGGCGCCGGGGGCGCGAACATGGCCCTGAACCGGTCCTGGAAGAAGCGGAGATACTCGTCCCGCACCTTGATATCGCCGACCCGGCGGGCCAGGGCCTCCAGGATCACCTCGAGATGGGCGCGGCGCTCCGGCGTGTCGGCGGTGTTGGCCTCGAGCTCCGCCTGCCACAGCACCTGACACAAAGGCTCCGGGTTGGCGATCACCTGGCGCAGCGCCTCGGGCCCCTTGCCGGCCAAGAGGCTGTCCGGGTCCTCCCCCGCCGGGACCCAGGCGAAGCGAAGCGAAAGGCCGGGCTTGAGCAGGGGCAGCGCGCGCTCGGCCGCGGCCCGCGCGGCCCGCAATCCCGCCTCGTCCCCGTCGAAGCACAGCACCGGCTCGCGGGCCACCCGCCACAGCTCCCCGATCTGATCCTCGGTCAAGGCGGTGCCGAGCGGCGCCACCGCGTAGTCGATGCCGGCGCGCGCGAAGGCGATCACGTCCATGTAGCCTTCGGCCACCACCAGGGTCCCGGCCTCGAACCCGGACTTCCGGGCGGCGGCGAAGTTGTACAGCACCCGGCCCTTGTGGAAGACCGGCGTATCGGGGGAGTTGAGGTACTTCGGCTTGACGTCGCCGAGCGCCCGGCCGCCGAAGGCGATGACCCGGCCGCGCCGGTCGGTGATGGGGAAGATGACGCGGCCGCGGAAGCGGTCGTAGGTCGGGCCACCCTCTTCGGGCCGGATCAGGAGCCCGGCCTCGACCAGCACCGATTCCGGGAACCGGGGCGCGCCCGACGGCGAAGCCCCGGCGGCGGCTTCTTTCTCCTGCAGCGCGGATTTCAGCGCCGTGCGCTGGTCGGGGGCGAAGCCGAGGCGGAAGCGGCGGATCGTGGCCTCGTCGAGCCCGCGCGCGGCCAGGTACTCGCGGGCGTGCCTGCCTCCCGGCCCGCGAAGCTCCCTCTCGAACCATCTGGCCGCGGTCTCGAGCGCGCCCAGCAGTCCTTGCGCCGCGTCGGCGCGCTCGCGCTCGCCTTGGGTCTCGACCGGCAGGGACAAACCCGCCTGCAGCGCCAGCTTCTCCACCGCCTCGGGGAACTGCAGGCCCTCGCTTCGCATCACGAAGTCGATGGCGTCGCCGTGGGCCCCGCAGCCGAAGCAGTGATAGAAGCCCTTTTCCTCGTTGACCGTGAACGAGGCCGTCTTCTCCTTGTGGAACGGACACAGCCCCAGATAGTCGCGGCCGCGCTTCTTCAGGCGCACGCGGCGCGAAACCACGTCGGCGAGCGGCGCCCGCGCGCGCAGCTCGTCCAAGAATTCGGGCGAAAATCGCATGCCTGTCTGTGTCTCCGAGGTTCGGAGCCCGCACCAGCGCGAGGGTCGTTCCGGCGCGGGCCTACGAGCCGCCGGCCGTCAGCATCTGTTTCAGGATACCGCTCGCCTTCGCGAAATCCATCTGCCCCGCGTAGGTCTCCTTGAGCGCCGTCATGCAGCGGCCCATGTCCTTGATCGTGGTGGCGCCAAGCTTGGTGATGACCGCCTTGATGGCGGCCGTCAGCTCCTCGCCCGTCAACTGCTTGGGCAGGAAGCCTTCGATGATCGCGATTTCCTCGTTCTCCTGATTGACCAGGTCGGCGCGGCCGCCCTTCTCGTACATCTCGATCGATTCGCGGCGCTGGCGGATCATGGTCTGGAGCATGTTGAGAATGGCCTCGTCGCCGATGCCCTCGCTCGCGCCCTCGGTGCGGGCCGCGATGTCACGGTCCTTGAGCGCGGCCAGGATGAGGCGCAGCGTCGCCGTGCGGCGCGTCTGCTTCGCCTTCATCGAGACCTTGAGTGCGTCGCTGAGCTTGGTTCGCAGCATGGCCCCCGCCGTTTGTTGCAATCCAATGGGTTGAGCGCGATGGTTGGCCGCGCGAAGCCCCCGCGACGCCACCGGACCTTTTCTCTAACCTATTGAAGTGCCGTTATATTTGAAAGCCTATCTGACTTGACGGCGGTGGGGGATTTGCTTATGTATCCCGCGATTTCGCCTGCCGCCGCGCGCCGGAATACGCCATCTTGGACCAAACGCCTCGCGCGTCAAGGGCCCAGCTTGGGCCCGCGGGTGGCGCATGCGCGCAATCGGCGCCGGATTGGAGCGCCGTCAAGGAGCCACGTTTCATGAGCCTCGAGCAAACATCACCGTCCCGGCTCGCTCCCTTTGAGGCGGAGCAGAGGGCGGCGTTGGTGCTTGCCGATGGCACGGTGTTGTGGGGCCAGGGCGTGGGCGCGGCCGGCATCGCCGAAGGCGAGATCTGCTTCAACACCTCCATCACCGGCTATCAGGAGATCCTCACCGACCCCTCCTATGCCGGCCAGATCATCACCTTCACCTTCCCCCATATCGGCAATGTGGGCGCGAACGCCGAAGACATCGAAACCACGACACCGGCGGCCCGCGGGCTGGTGCTGCGCGCCGACATCACGGGGCCCTCCAATTTCCGCGCCACGCGGACGCTCGACGACTGGCTCAAATCCTATGGGCTGGTCGGCGTCGCCGGGGTCGACACCAGGAGGCTGACGCGGCGGCTGCGCGACCTGGGCGCGGTCAACGGCGTCGTTTGCCACCAGCCTTCGGGAAAGATCGACGCCGCTGCCCTGCTCGCCAGGGCGCGCGCCTGCCCCAGCATGGTGGGCCTCGACCTCGCCAAGGAGGTGAGCTGCCTTCAGACCTATGACTGGACCGAGTCGGACTGGACCTTGGGACATGGCTATGGCCGGTTGACGGAATCGCGCCGCCACGTGGTTGCGGTCGATTTCGGGGCGAAGCGGAACATCCTGCGCTGCCTCGCCGCCGCCGGGTGCCGAGTCACCGTCGTCCCCGCCACCGCCACGGCCAACGACATCCTGGCGCGCAAGCCCGACGGCGTGTTCCTCTCGAACGGGCCCGGAGATCCGGCTGCGACGGGTTCCTACGCGGTTCCCATGATACGCGGTATTGTGGAATCGGGGCTGCCCCTGTTCGGCATCTGCCTCGGCCATCAGATGCTGGCGATCGCGCTCGGCGCGCGCACCGAGAAGATGCATCACGGGCATCGGGGCGCCAACCATCCGGTCAAGGACCTGGAGACGGGCAAGGTGGAGATCACCAGCCAGAACCACGGCTTCGTCGTCCCGGCCTCGTCCCTGCCGCCGGGCGTGGCGGCCACCCACGTGTCGCTGTTCGACGGCAGCCTCGAGGGGCTGAAGGTGGAGGGAAAGCCCGTGTTCTCGGTGCAGTACCACCCCGAGGCCTCGCCCGGCCCCCAGGACAGCCGTTACCTGTTCGACCGCTTCATGCGGATGATGGACCAGCATGCCTAAGCGGACCTCGACCGCTCCTGCGTTTCGCGACGTCCCTCTCCCCTTGGGGGAGAGGGTTGGGGTGAGGGGTGTTTGCCTGCGGAGGACTGTTCAAAGTCCCGCACCGATGTTCAAATCCTGGCCATGGTCGTCGCGCGTTCGAGACAATTGCGCAGGAATTCCACCGAGGCCGAGAAATTGCTGTGGTCTCGGCTCAGGAACCGGGCCCTTAACGGCGCGAAGTTTCGACGCCAGGCGCCAATCGGCCCGTTCGTTGTCGACTTCGTGTGTTTGGACAGCCGCGTCGTGGTCGAGGTCGACGGCGGTCACCACTCGGCTACCCAGGCCAAGGACGCAAGACGAGCCGCGTGGCTCGAGTCCGAGGGCTATCGCGTGTTTCGATTCTGGAACCACGAAGTACTCGGGAACGTCGAGGGCGTGCTTCAAACGATCGCCACACACCTTGGTCACGCGTAACCCCTCGCCCGGCGGGCTTCGCCCGCCTCCCTCTCCCCCAAGGGGAGAGGGTATGTCCGCGCATTGTCGGTGCGACCATGCCTAAGCGGACCGACATCTCGTCCATCCTCATCATCGGCGCCGGGCCGATCGTCATCGGCCAGGCGTGCGAGTTCGACTATTCGGGCGCGCAGGCGTGCAAGGCGCTGAAGGAGGAAGGCTACCGGGTCATCCTGGTCAATTCCAACCCGGCCACGATCATGACCGACCCCGGCCTGGCGGACGCCACCTATGTCGAGCCGATCACGCCCGAGCTGGTGGCCCGCATCGTCGAAAAGGAGCGGCCGGATGCGCTGCTTCCCACCATGGGCGGGCAGACGGCTCTCAACATCTCGCTCACGCTCGCCAACAACGGCACCCTGGCCAAGTTCGGCGTGCAGCTGATCGGCGCCAGCGCCGACGCCATCGACAAGGCCGAGGACCGCGAGCTGTTCCGCGAATCGATGCGCCGCATCGGCCTCGACTGCCCGGAGTCGGGGCTCGCCCACAACCTGGACGAGGCGCGCGCCATTCTGGAGCAGGTGGGCCTTCCCGCCATCATCCGCCCGTCCTTCACGCTCGGCGGCACGGGCGGCGGCATCGCCTACAACCCCGGCGAGTTCGACGAGATCGTCGCCGGCGGGCTCGATGCTTCCCCCACCCACGAGGTCCTGATCGAGGAATCGGTGCTGGGGTGGAAGGAATACGAGATGGAGGTGGTGCGCGACAAGAACGACAACTGCATCATCGTGTGCTCCATCGAGAACATCGACCCGATGGGCATCCACACCGGCGATTCCGTCACCGTCGCCCCGGCGCTCACCTTGACCGACAAGGAATTCCAGATCATGCGCAATGCCGCGATCGCGGTGCTGCGCGAGATCGGGGTCGAGACCGGCGGATCGAACGTGCAGTTCGCGGTCAACCCCGCCACCGGACGCATGGTCATCATCGAAATGAATCCGCGCGTGTCGCGCTCGTCCGCGCTGGCGTCCAAGGCCACCGGATTCCCCATCGCCAAGGTGGCGGCGAAGCTGGCGGTGGGCTACACGCTGGACGAGCTCACCAACGACATCACCGGGGTGACGCCGGCCTCCTTCGAGCCGACGATCGATTACGTCGTCACCAAGATGCCCCGCTTCACCTTCGAGAAGTTCAAGGGCACGGAGCCCATCCTCACCACCTCGATGAAGTCGGTGGGCGAGGCGATGGCGATCGGCCGCACCTTCGCCGAGTCTCTGCAGAAGGCCTTCCGCTCCATGGAGACGGGATTGACGGGCCTGAACGAGGTCGAGATCCCGAACGCGGCGGGCGGCAAGAACCGCGACGCCATCCGCGCGGCGCTGGCCAAGCCCACGCCCGACCGCCTGCTCACCATCGCCCAGGCCTTCCGCTTCGGCCTTTCGGTCGAGGACGTGCACCAGGCGTGCAAGTTCGATCCCTGGTTCCTGGCCCAGGTCAGGGAGATCGTCGAGGTCGAGGCGAACGTGCGCGAACATGGCTTGCCGGGCGATGCGGCGGCGCTCCTGCGCCTGAAGCAGCTCGGATTCTCCGACGCCCGGCTGGCCGAGATCGCGGGCTTGCGCGAACGCGACGTGGCGGCGAAACGCGCCGCCGCCGGCGTGCACCCCGTGTTCAAGCGCGTCGACACCTGCGCCGCCGAGTTTCCCTCGCGCACGCCCTACATGTATTCGACCTACGAGGCGGGCGCCGCGGCCGACGGCGAATTCCGCATCGCCGAGTGCGAGGCCGACCCGAGCGACAGACGCAAGGTCGTGATCCTGGGCGGCGGGCCGAACCGGATCGGACAGGGCATCGAGTTCGATTACTGCTGCGTCCACGCCGCCTATGCGCTGCGCGAGATGGGCATCGAGACGATCATGGTGAACTGCAACCCGGAAACCGTCTCGACCGACTACGACACCTCGGACCGCCTCTATTTCGAGCCGCTGACCGTCGAGGACGTGATCGAAATCGTGCGCATCGAGCAGTCGAAGGGAACCGTGCTCGGCGTCGTGGTGCAGTTCGGGGGTCAAACGCCCCTGAAGCTCGCCCGCGCCCTCGAGGCCGCCGAAATTCCCATCCTGGGCACCTCGCCCGACGCCATCGACGTGGCCGAGGACCGCGACCGCTTCCAGAAATTGATCCGCAAGCTCGGCCTGCGGCAGCCGGAGAACGGGACCGCGACCTCGCGCGAGCAGGCGGAAGCGATCGCCGAGCAGATCGGCTATCCGGTCGTGATCCGCCCGTCCTACGTGCTGGGCGGGCGGGCGATGGAGATCGTCCACGACGCCGAGCAGCTGCTGCGCTACGTGAGCGAGGCGGTGAAGGTTTCGGGCGACAGCCCGGTGCTGATCGATTCCTATCTTCAGGACGCGATCGAGGTCGACGTGGACGCGCTTTGCGACGGCCACGACGTCTACATCGCCGGCATCATGGAGCACATCGAGGAGGCGGGAATCCATTCCGGCGACTCCGCGTGCTCGCTGCCGCCCCACACGCTTTCCGCCGGCGTGCTCGACGACATCCGCACCCAGACCGCGGCCCTCGCCCACGAGCTCAAGGTCGTGGGCCTCATGAACATCCAGTACGCGGTCAAAGGCCCTGACGTGTACGTGCTCGAGGTCAATCCGCGGGCGAGCCGGACGGTGCCGTTCGTCGCCAAGGCGACCGGGGTTCCCATCGCCAAGGTCGCCGCCCGCGTGATGGCCGGCGAAAGGCTGGCGGAGCTCGGTCTCGCCGGCCCGGGGGCGAGGGCGCCCAAGGCCCGCATCGCCCACGTGGCGGTCAAGGAGGCGGTGTTCCCCTTCGCCCGCTTCCCGGGCGTCGACATCATCCTGGGGCCGGAGATGAAATCGACCGGCGAGGTCATGGGGCTGGACACCAACTTCGCCCGGGCCTTCGCCAAGTCCCAGCTCGGCAGCGGCACCAAGCTGCCCCTCTCGGGCACCGTGTTCATCTCGGTCAAGGACAAGGACAAGCCGGCCATGGCCAAGGCCGGCCGCAGGCTCCTGGAGATGGGCTTCAAGCTGATCGCGACCGGGGGCACGGCCCGCTACCTGAAGGCAAAGGGGCTGGAGGTGGGGGTGATCAACAAGGTGCTGGAAGGCCGGCCCCATATCGTCGACGCCATCAAGAGCGGCGGGGTCCAGCTCCTCTTCAACACCACCGAGGGGTCGGCGGCCATCGCCGACAGCTTCTCGCTGCGCCGCTCGGCCTTGATGAACAATATCCCTTATTATACGACCGTGGCCGGGGCCGAGGCCTCCGTCGAGGCCATCGCGACGCTCAAGAGCGGCAGTCTCGACGTGGCGCCTCTGCAATCCTATTTTACTACTGTCTATTGACCGTCGTCTTGACGCCGCCGGATTTGACCGGGGGCCGAAAGTGGCGAATATTTACCTATTGGTTACCTATTTGCGGAAGTCTCGAGTCCCTGAAATGCCAAAATTTCCTATGACAGAAGAAGGCCTTAACCACCTTAAGGCCGAACTCGAGCGCCTGAAGGCCGTGGAACGGCCCAGCGTCATCCGCGCCATTGCCGAGGCCCGCGACCATGGCGATCTGGCCGAGAACGCGGAATACCATGCCGCGCGCGAGCGCCAGAGCTTCATCGAGGGCCGGGTGGCCGAGTTGGAGGAGAAGGTCCGCTATGCCGAGGTCATCGACGTCTCGAAGCTTTCGGGCAAGGCGGTCAAGTTCGGCGCCACGGTGAAGCTCGCCGACGAGGACACCGACGAAACCACGACCTACCGGATCGTCGGGGCCGACGAGGCCGACATCAACAAGGGCCGGCTGTCCATCACCTCGCCGCTGGCGCAGGCGCTGATCGGCAAGGAGAAGGGCGAAAGCGTGGTGGTGAACACGCCGCGCGGCGCCAAGGCCTACGAAATCATCTCCGTAAAATACCTTTAGGCTAGCCCCGCCGGGGAATGCCGCCGGGCGTCGTCCGGGCGGTTCTACCGCCGCGCCGCAAGGCGCGGTTCGGCCGTCTCGCGTTCGGCTTCCACCGCGGTCGGCACGCCCGGAAGCGCCTTCGAGGTGCGGATGGCCAGCGCCGACTTGACGTGGGCGACGTTGGGCGCCGCCGTCAGCCGCGTGGTCACGAAGCGCTGATAGGCGTCCCAATCGGTGGCGACGATCTTCAGCAGGTAATCGGTCTCGCCCGCCAGCATGTGGCATTCGCGGACCTCGTCCCAGCCCTGGACCATCTCTTCGAACGCGGTCAGGTCGTGCTCGGCCTGGCTTTTCAGGCCGACATGGGCGAACACGGTGACGGCGAAGCCCAGCGCCTCGGGATTGATGTCCGCGTGGCAGCCGCGGATGACGCCGGCCTTCTGCAGCGCCCGCACGCGCCTCAGGCACGGGGGCGGCGTGATGCCGGCGCGGCGCGCCAGCTCCACGTTGGAGATCCGGCCTTCCCGCTGAAGGTCGCTGAGGATGCTGCGGTCGATCCGGTCGAGCTTGACCTTCTCCATGCCGCCTCCCTGCCCTTTTCCTTGGTTTTTCTGCGGTTTTTCTGCGCCGGTCTTTGACCAGACGGCCTTTGTTCGCGGACCGCTGGGCGCCGGTCCCTGGGGGTCCGGTGGGCGCCTTGTGGCCGTATCATAGGCGATGGCGGCGCCTCAGGGTAATAAAATTTCAATGACGGATGGCGCGACGCCGGTCCCTCGATCGGGATCGGGCGGTCCAAAAATCGGCGAAAAAAATCAGGCCAATAAGGACTTCGCCATGCGCGCCACGTCTTCCAGCATCGCGCGGTCGGGCCAGGCCTTTCCGATCACCCTCAGTCCGCTCAGGATCGAGGTCAGCGCCCGCGCCAAGGCCCGGGCGTCCTTCTGCGCGGGGATCTCGCCCGATTCCTGGCCGCGGGTGATGGCGCGATAGAAGGCGTCCTCGATGGTTTTCAGGCCCGACTGCACGCGCGCCGCCCCTTCGGCGTCGCGGTTGCCGATCTCGGCCGCCGCGTTGCAGAGGAAACAGCCGCGCCGCACCTGCTCCGTCGCGATCGAGTCGACGGCCTCGTCCAGGATGCGACAGAGTCCGTCGCGCGCCGACGGCGCGTCGTCCAGGCGCCTGATCAGTTGGCCTTTCACCTCGGTCCGGTACTGGCTGAGCGCGGCCAGGAACAAATCGTGCTTGCTGCCGAAGGTTTCATAGAAACTGCTCCGGCTCAGCCCCATCGCGTCGGTCAGATCGTTGAGGGAGGACGCCGCGTAGCCCTTGGCCCAGAAGACTTTCGTGGCCTTCCCTATGGCGTCGTCGATATCGAATTCCCTGGTACGTGGCATGGCCGAACCTTGGCTCGGAGCGAAAATTGCGGTCGACCCATTCGGTGCGGGCGCGCTCGCGGTGGTGAGCATATCCCTCCCGGCCATGGCGGCCAACCGCCTCGACCGTGCTTGCGGC
>JBAVNO010000158.1:0-10929 GCA_049691095.1 Alphaproteobacteria bacterium
ACCGACACCTCGGGCGGGAACACGAAGCCGAGCTTCACCGTCTTTCCCCGCACCGCGACCACGGTGACCTCGACGTTCTCGTTGAGCATCACCGACTCGCCGACTTTCCTGGTCAGATAGAGCATGACTGCCTGCCGCTCCCGTGCCGTTAACCATATCCGCGGGCCGGCGTCCGCGCCACCCCAGATGGTGTGGCCGGCGGCCCCGCGAGTCGCATCCCGTTCGACGGGCGCATGTTAGACGGCTTCACCGTTTATTAACAGTCCGCCGTAATACTCCTAAAAAGCAACCGATCCGGGCCCGGTCCCCGGCCGCCGCACGGTTCCGCACCCCGGCCGGCGAAGCCTTTCAAGGCCCGTTCGTGCGGCACCAAGCGGTCACGAGAAGAGGCGTCATGGACCTGCGCAAATTGCCGCTTTTCCAGATGATGACCAAGCGCCTGTCCTGGCTCGGCGCGCGCCAGGAGGTGCTGGCGCGCAACATCGCCAACGCCGACACGCCCGGATACAAGCCCCTCGACGTGAAGCCGCTCGAGTTCGGCCGGGCGGTCAAGACCGAGATGGCGAAGCTCGAGTTGGCTTCGACCAGCCCGAGCCACCTGACGGGGACCATTCCCGAGTCGTCTTTCCAGACGGACAAAGAGAAGAACCCGATCGAAACCACGCTGTCCGGCAACGCCGTCGTGTTCGAAGAGCAGCTGATGAAGGCCAACCAGACGGCGATGGACTACGAGATGACGACCAACCTGTACCGCAAGCACCTGGCGATGATTCGCGAGGCGCTCGGGCGCAGCGGCTAGGCACATCGGCCAGCCACAACGGCTAGCCACAACGGTTGGGCGGCAAGACACGCGCAGGGAGCGACTGAACAATGGATCTGAACAAGGCCATGGAGATTTCCGCCTCGGGCATGCAAGCCCAGGGCACGCGCGTCAAGATCATCGCCGAGAACATCGCCAATGCGGATTCGCTCGGCGACAAGCCCGGGGCCGACCCCTACCGGCGCAAGATCGTGACCTTCGGCAACCTGCTCGACCGCGCACTCGGGATCGAGAAGGTGGCGGTGAAGCGCGTCACCACCGACCCCGGCGAATTCGGCAAGCGCTATGACCCGCAACATCCGGCGGCCGACGCGCAAGGCTACGTCAAGACCTCGAACGTCAATGCGCTGATGGAGATGATGGACATGCGCCAGGCGCAGCGCAGCTACGAGGCCAATCTCAATCTGATCACCATGTCGAAGACCATGATCCAGCGGACCATCGACATCTTGCGCTGAGGCAAGGGTTTTCCCGCCGGAACGATGGCCGCGCCCACAACCGGAGACATTCGATGCCCGCCAACATCGCCAGTGCCGTATCCGCTTACGCCAAGACCGCCGCCCGGCCCGACACCGCCGGCGCGATGGACCCCCGTCCGGGCAAGGACCCCGGGACCGACTTCGCCTCGCTCCTGAAGGAAGCGGCGCACGGCGCCATCGAGGCCGGCCGCCAAGGCGAGCTCAAGAGCATGGAAGCGGTGGCGGGGAAGGCCGACGTGACCGAGGTCGTGACCGCCGTCAGCAACGCCGAGGTCGCGCTGCAGACCGCGGTGGCGATCCGCGACCGGGTGATCCAGGCCTATCAGGAAATCCTCCACATGCCGCTCTAGGGCCGCCGCCATGACCGCGGCCGAGGCCCTCGAGATCGCACGCGAAGCGGTCTTCGTCACCATCATGATCGGTGCGCCGGTGATGGGCGTGGCGTTGATCGTGGGGCTCGCGATCTCGCTCATCCAGGCCCTGACCCAGGTCCAGGAGATGACCCTCACCTTCGTGCCGAAGATCCTGGTGATCTTCCTCTCGCTGCTGGTGTTCTTCCCGTTCATGCTCTCGACGCTGACGGACTTCACCGAGCGGCTGGCCGACCGCATCGTTCATCTGAGTTAGTCCGCATGCTGCAGGACGTTCTCCAGGCGGACGTCTTCGCGTTCTTCCTCGTTTTCGCGCGCATGGGGGCGGCGGTGATGCTGATGCCGGGCCTGGGCGAGTCCTATGTCTCGGCCCGCATCCGGCTCATGATCGCGCTCGCCATCGCGCTGGTCGTCACGCCGGTCGTGTCCGACACGCTGCCGCCTCAGCCCGACAGCCCGGCGGCCCTGGTCCTGCTGATGGGCGGCGAGGTGATGGTCGGCCTGTTCCTGGGAATGGTCGCGCGAATCGTGTTCAACGCGCTGCAGACGGCGGGCATGATCATCGCCTACCAGACCGGCATGGCCAACGCCTTCATCGCCGACCCCACGGCGGCGGTGCAAGGCGCCTTGTTCGGCGTGTTCCTGGGGGTGCTGGGAATCCTGATCATCTTCGAAACCGGGCTGCACCAGCTTCTCCTGTCCGCGGTCATCGACAGCTATCACGTGTTCGTGCCCGGCCATCTGCCGCCGCTCGACGACTTCTCGCGGGTGGTGGCGCGCGTGGTCGCCGACAGCTTCGACCTTTCGGTGCGCATGGCCGCGCCGTTCCTGGTGGTGGCTTTGGTGTTCTATCTCGGGCTCGGCCTGCTGGGCCGCCTCATGCCCCAGATCCAGGTGTTCTTCATCGCCCTGCCGCTTCAGGTCGTCCTCGGGCTGGTGGTATTGATGCTCACGATCATCGCCATCATGAACTGGTTCGCGGGTGCGTACGAGAACACGATCTCGACCGCGCTCATGGGGAGATGAGCGATGGCCGAAGATACCGACGACTCCCAAAAAACCGAAGAACCGACATCCAAGAAGCTCGAAGACGCCCGCAAGAAGGGGCAGGTCGCCGCCTCGCGGGAGGTCTCGAACCTGTTCATGATCTCGGCCGGCACCCTGGTTCTGATCGTATTCGGGCCGGGCATGTTCCGGGACCTGGGTGCCGCCCTGTTGAAGTTCGTGGAGGCGCCGGACACGATCCCGACCGATTCCGAACATCTTCGCATCGTGCTGCTCGAACTCATGCGCGAGGTGGGGCTGGCCATCGTGGTGCCGATCCTGGTGTTCGTCGCGGCGGCGGTGGGGGGCGGCCTGGTGCAGAACGGCATGGTGGTGGCGGCGGACCGGATCATGCCCAAGCTGGAGCGCATCTCCATCCAGTCGGGCCTGTCGCGCCTGTTTTCGCGCAAGGCGCTGGTCGAGTTCGCCAAGGGCGTGCTCAAGGTCAGCGTCGTCGCGGCGGTGGTGACGATGCTGGTCTATCCGCAGTTCAAGGGCCTGCCTTCGTTCACCGGACTCGAGATCGGCGCGGTGCTCGACGTCGTGCGCCGTCTGTCGGCCGGCGTCTTCATCGACGTGCTGGCGATCGTGGCCGCGATCGCGGCCGTCGACTTCCTGTATCAGAGATTCGAGTTCCGCAAGAGCATGCGGATGTCGAAGCAGGAAGTGCGGGACGAATTCAAGCAGACCGAGGGCGACCCCATGATCAAGAGCCGGCTGCGCCAGATCCGCGTCGAACGCGCGCGCCGGCGCATGATGGCGGCGGTGCCCGAGGCCGACGTGGTGGTCACCAACCCCACCCACTATGCCGTGGCCCTGAAATACGAGCCCGCGGAGATGGCGGCGCCCAAGGTGGTGGCGAAGGGCGTCGACAGCCTGGCCAAGCGCATCCGCGAGGTGGCCGAGGACAACGACGTGGTGGTGATGGAAAATCCGCCGCTGGCCCAGGCCCTTTACGCCACCGTCGATCTCGACGAGGAGATTCCGGCCGAGCACTACAAGGCGGTGGCCGAGATCATCGGCTACGTCTTCCGGCTCAAGAAGAAGGTCATCGCGCGATGAGCGCCGGGCGCGACAACGGGCTTGCGGAAACGGCCCCGGTGGCGTCACTCTCTTCCGCGCGATAGTCGAGTATCCGGAGCATGGGAATCGAAGGCGGCCCCATCACCACCAAGACTTTCGAGACAGAGCGGGAAAAGGAGTCCGGCGGCCCCGCCGCGGCCGCCGATGTCCAGGCCGCGCGCCGCGGCGTGCTGTGGGTGCTGGGCGTCGCCTACGGAGCGGTGGGAACCGGGCTCCTCTACGCCCTGGCCGAGGTCGTCTTCAACTTCCAGCCCGTCACGGGCTTCCGCGTCACCGAAGGGTTCGGCGCCTCCCAGGCCGTCTGGGGCGCGATCGTCGTCCTCTGCGTCCTTCTCGTCGTCACGCTGATCGCGATCCGGCGCATCGCCGGCGTCTATCAGGCGGTCGAGAACCGCAATGCGGTGCTCAGCACCGCGTTCCAGACTCTGCCCGCGCCCCGCTTCGTCTCGGCGCCCGACGGAAGCGTGATCCACGTGAACACCGCTTTCCGCGTGCTGTTCGACTGCGACGCAACCTCGGCGATGGCGGTGCTCGGTGAACGGTTCGTGGCCGCCACGGGGTCGAGGCGCGAGTTCGAGCGCATGGTGGCGACCGCGAAGATGGGCATGGTGGCACGCGCCGAGATCGAGGTGCCGATGGGCGGCGGCGCGCAGGAGTGGTACGAGGTGGTGGCGTCTCCCGCCTCCGGCACGCCGGGCTATATCAGCTGGCGGGTCGAGGACGTGACCGCGCAGCGGGAGCTGGAGCAGGTCATCCGCCAGGAACACGAGACGCTGTTCGATTTCCTCGAGAACGCACCGGTCGGATTCTATTCCGTCAACGAGGAAGGGCGGTTCCTGTTCGTCAATCAGACGCTGGCCGAATGGCTGGGCTACACGCCCGAGGAAGTCCTCGGCGGGACCGTCGTGCTGCAGGACGTTCTCGCCCATCCCATCCCGCCCGGCGCACCCGCCTTCGATCCGTTCGGCGGCGCCGGCGACAGACAGAACGGCGAGGTCGCGTTCAAGAAGCGCGACGGCACCGTGCTTCAGACCTTCGTCAGCCAGACGGTGATGCGGTCGGTGGACGGAGAGGGGGCGCGGACCCGGTCGGTGGTCCGCGACCTGACGCCGGAGCGCGAATGGGAACAGGCGCTGCGCCTTTCGGAGCGGCGTTTCAAGAAGTTCTTCGAGGACGCGCCGGTCGGCATCGCGCTGGTGGATTCGCTGGGGCGGATCGTGGAACGCAACCGCATCTTGCGCGGGCTGGGCCCGGCCGACGGCGGCGACGTCCTGGGCCAGCCGGTGATCGAGCTGATCGTGGAGCAGGATCGTGCACGCGCCGCAGAGGCCATGGCCGCGATCGCCGCGGGGCGCGCCACGGGGCCGCTGCAGGTCAGGCTTCACGGCGACAACGACCGCACCGCGTCGCTGTTCGTCAGCCGGATCGAGGACAGCGCCGGCGGGCTCTCCGGCCTCATCCTCCATTTCCTCGATACCACCGAACTCAAGCGCCTCGAGACCCAGTTCTCGCAATCGCAGAAGATGCAGGCGGTGGGCCAGCTCGCGGGCGGCATCGCCCACGACTTCAACAATCTGCTCACGGCCATGATCGGGTTCTGCGATCTGCTGCTGCTTCGCCACCGGCCCGGCGAGCAGTCGTTCGCCGATATCATGCAGATCAAGCAGAACGCCAACCGCGCCGCCAATCTGGTACGGCAGCTATTGGCGTTTTCGCGTCAGCAGACGGTCAAGCCCCGGGTGCTCAATCTGACCGACGTTCTGGCCGACATCACGAATCTGCTGCGCCGCCTGATCGGCGAAAAGATCGAGCTCAAGATGATCCACGGCCGCGACCTGGCCTCGGTCAAGATCGATCAGGGCCAGTTCGAGCAGGTCATCGTCAATCTGGCGGTCAACGCCCGCGACGCCACGTCGAAGGGCGGCACGCTGACGATCCGCACCAGCAACGTCACCAACGCCGAGCCGATCCACCGCGGGGTCGAGGAGATGCCGGCAGGCGATTACGTGCTGGTAGAGGTGGGCGACACCGGGGTCGGCATCCCCAAGCACAATCTCGACCGCATCTTCGAGCCTTTCTATTCCACCAAGGAGGTGGGCGCCGGAACCGGCCTCGGCCTCTCCACGGTGCACGGGATCGTCAAGCAGTCCGGCGGCTACATCTTCGTCGACAGCGTCGTCGGCCAAGGCACCAAGTTCAGCATCTTCCTGCCGCGATACCAGTCGGCCGAAGCCGCGCCGGCGGCGAGGGATTCCGCCGCGAAGGCCCCGGTGGGCGACCTGACCGGCGCCGGGACCGTGCTCTTGGTCGAAGACGAGGACGCGGTGCGCCTCTTCAGCGCGCGGGCGCTGCGCAACAAGGGCTACAAGGTGCTGGAGGCGAGGGGCGGAGAGACGGCGATCGAGATCTTCAAGAACCTGAAGGAGCCGATCGATTTGCTCGTCACCGACATCGTCATGCCCGACATGGACGGACCCGCGCTGGTGGATTGGGTGCGGGCGCGCCAGCCCGGCATGCGCGTGATCTGCATCTCCGGCTACGCCGAGGAAACCTTCCGCCGCAAGCTGGACGCCACGGCCGACGTCCATTTCCTGGCCAAGCCCTTCAGCCTCGAACAGCTGGCCGGCAAGGTCAAAGAAGTGATCCGGGGCCCGGCCCCGTCCTAGTTTCCCAAGGCGCGGTTTCCCAAGGCGCGGCTCCGGGCCGCAGCCGTCCCACCGCCTCCTTCGCTGTAGCCCCGGGGCCCGAACCTCACGCTCCGGCGTCATCCACCATACCTGCCCCCACGTTCGTGCCCGCTGTACCTGCCGCCACGTTCCGGCCTGCGGGCCCGGCGTACTTGCCGGCCTTCGCCGGGCGGGCCAACTCTCAGTTTTATTTCAGAAATCATGATTTTCGTAAGTGAAGGAGGGGAAAGATTAGATCTGATGACATGGGTACCGGGAGATCTGGTGTTACGGATATTCACAGTCTCAAAACAATCCGAAAAGTAAGACTAATTTTACCAACGCTGCATACAGTTGTAGGCGCTGGCCCTCCGCCTTCGATGCAGGACGGGGGCCTGGGAATTCTTGAATCGCGCCGGCCTTTGGCCCGCGACATTCGCAGTGGCCGCGTCCGGGTGCGACGCCCTCGTGGGGAGCTCTGATCATGGGATTGGTGGAAAGCCTGAAAATCGACCGCCTGAAGATTCGCGGCAAGCTGACGCTGTTGCTGTTGCTGTTCGGCCTCGTGCCGGCGCTCGCGGTCTTCGGAATCCTGATGTCGCGCCTGGGGGCGTTTCAAGACGTATTGAGCGCCCGCATGGAAACCGCGGCGCTCGGGGCCAACGACGTGATCGACCGCAATCTGTTCGAACGATACGGGGACGTGCAGGCCTTCGGGCTGAACAGCGCCGCCTTCGATCCGGCCAACTGGCGCAAGGCCGACCCGGGCAATCCGCTGGTCAAGGCCATGAACGGCTACGTGACGGGTTACGGCATCTACAAGCTCATGATGCTGGTGAACCCGCAGGGCGAGGTCTTGGCCGTCAACAGCGTCGACGCCAAAGGCAAGCCGCTGAAGACCGAGCAGCTCTACGCGCTGTCCTTCGCCGACGCCCCCTGGCTCAAGAATGCGCTTGCCGGGAAGTTCCTCGAGGGCACGAACGGCATGACCGGAACGGTGGTCGAGCCGCCGGAAAACGCGCCCGTCGTGGCGGGTTTGTACGGCGACGACGGCTACGTGATCACCTTCGCGGCGCCGGTGAAGGATTCGGCAGGCAATGTGATCGGAGTGTGGGTCGATTTCGCCGATTTCGGCCTCGTCGAGACGATCGTGGCGCAATACTACAAGCATCTCGCGTCCCAGGGGCTGCCGTCGGTGGAAATCACGCTCCTCGATCCCCAGGGACGGGTGATCGTGGACTACGATCCCATCGGCCAGGGCTGGACCGAATACCGGCGCAACCCCGAAGTCATCGGGAAGCTCAATCTTGTCACGGCTGGGGTTCCCGCGGCGGTGGCGGCGGTTGAGCGCGGCGAACACGGCGCGATGATCGCCACGCATGCACGCAAGAAGATCGACCAGGTTGCCGGCTACGCGCGCAGCGTCGGCGCCTACGATTATCCGGGTTTGGGCTGGTCGATCCTGGTTCGCTCTTCGACCAGCGAAGCCTTCGCCGCCTGGAAAAAGTTGATCACGTTCATAGTGATCGGTTTGGCGCTCATCACGGCTGCGATCGTCGGCGCCGGCTATTATATCGGCGGCACCGCCGCAAGGCCGTTGCAGGCATTGACCGACGCGATCGTCAAGCTTGCGACCGGCGACGACAAGTTCGTCGTGCAAAACAGCAGCGGGAACGACGAGATCGCGCAGATGTGGCGGGCGTTGACGAAGCTGCGCGATGCGGTGAAAGAAGCCTTCCGGCTGGGCCGGATGGTGGACGACATGCCGACCAACGTAATGCTCTGCGATCCCAAGGATTTCAAGGTCACCTATGCCAACAAGCTGACCGTCAAGACTCTGGCGACGCTGGAGCATCTGCTCCCGGTCAAGGCCAGGGATCTGGTGGGCACCTCGATCGACGTCTTCCATAAGAACCCGAGCCACCAGCGGCAACTTCTCTCCAATCCCAAGAATCTTCCCCACAAGACCAAGATCAAGCTCGGCGACGAGACGCTCGATCTGCACGTGGTCGCGATCACCGACAAGGACGGAACCTATCTCGGCCCCATGCTGACCTGGAGCGTGGTGACCAAGCAGGTCAACCTCGCCAACCGCGTCAACGAGGTCGTGGGCGTCGTCGCCTCCGCCTCCACCGAGGTCGAATCCACGGCCGAGTCGCTGGCCGCCACGGCCGAGGAGACCTCGCGCCAGAGCACGGCGGTGGCCGCCGCCGCGGAACAGGCGACCGGCAACGTGCAAACGGTGGCGAGCGCGGCCGAAGAGCTTTCGAGCTCGGTGGCCGAGATCGGCCGCCAGGTGGCCCAATCCGCCAAGATCGCCAACAAGGCGGTGGAGGAGGCGATCCGGACCGACAACACCGTGCGCGGCCTGGCCGACGCGGCCCAGAAGATCGGCGAGGTGGTCAACCTCATCAACGACATCGCCGGGCAGACGAACCTGCTCGCCCTCAACGCCACCATCGAGGCGGCGCGCGCCGGCGAGGCCGGCAAGGGCTTTGCCGTGGTGGCCTCCGAGGTCAAGTCGCTGGCCACCCAGACCGCCAAGGCCACCGAGGAGATCGCCGGCCAGATCGGCTCCATCCAGACCGCCACCAACGACGCCGTGGCGGCGATCGAGGGCATCTCGGCCACGATCAAACAGATCAACGAGATCGCCACCACCATCGCCAGCGCGGTCGAGGAACAGGGCTCCGCCACCCAGGAGATCGCCCGCAACGTGCAGCAGGCGGCGGCCGGCACCACCGAGGTGTCGTCGAACATCACCGGCGTGACCCAGGCCGCCAGCCAGACCGGCGATGCCGCCGGGCAGATGCTGAGCGCGGCCCGCGAGCTCGCCGCCAACGCCAACACGCTGAGGGGCGAGATCGACCAGTTCCTGAAGACCGCCTAGGTGCGATCTCCAGGCACGTCGTTCGTGGTTCCGACGGCCCTCACCCCGGCCCTCACCCCGGCCCTCTCCCCGGCCCTCTCCCTCAGGGGGGACGGGGATCCGCAGCCTTGCCACGGGAAGGTGAGGGAGAAGATGAGGGAAATGCACGCTCTGCCCCATCGAGGCCGGCCTCGATGGGGCAACCCGCGGAGAGACACGGGGGCGGATCGGCCGTGAACGACGCTCTCGGACTTCGCAGCTAGGGCGGTCGGCCCACGGGCGCCGTTCGGTGGGTCTGGAGGCGGAATTGGGCCTTCCCGGCCCTTTTCCCGACCCATTCTCCGCTCATTCCTGATCCAGTGGCTATGTTCTCCGATTGTTCTTTCCAAATTGGAACAAAACGAGTACAAGAAGGGCTGGGTAGTCCGACATTGCGTCGTTTGACACCCTGTGGGAATAAGGAGGGATTCTCATGTCGGCGACCGCTCTTCGCGTGATCGACAAGGACAATATGGACAAACAGAAGGCTCTGGACGCCGCCATCAGCCAGATCGAGCGCAATTTCGGCAAGGGCTCGATCATGAAGCTGGGCGGCCGCGAGGCGGTCGAGATCGAAACCGTCTCCACCGGCTCGCTCGGGCTCGACATCGCGCTCGGCATCGGCGGGCTGCCCCGCGGACGGGTGGTCGAGATCTATGGGCCGGAGTCCTCGGGCAAGACCACGCTGGCGCTGCAGGTGGTGGCGGAGGCCCAGCGTCTGGGCGGCGCCTGCGCCTTCATCGACGCCGAGCACGCGCTCGATCCGGGCTACGCCAAGAAGCTCGGCGTGGACGTGGACAACCTCCTCATCTCCCAGCCCGACGCCGGCGAGCAGGCGCTCGAGATCGCCGACACGCTGGTTCGCTCCGGGGCGGTCGACGTGCTGGTCATCGATTCGGTGGCGGCGCTGGTGCCGCGGGCCGAGCTCGAAGGCGAGATGGGCGATTCCCATGTCGGCCTCCAGGCGCGCCTCATGAGTCAGGCGCTGCGCAAGCTCACCGGGTCGATCGCCCGTTCGCGGACCATGGTCATCTTCATCAACCAGATCCGCCTCAAGATCGGCGTCATGTTCGGCAACCCCGAGACCACCACGGGCGGCAACGCCCTCAAATTCTATGCCTCGGTCCGGCTCGACATCCGCCGCATCGGGGCGATCAAGGACCGCGACCGGGTGGTGGGCAACCAGACCCGGGTCAAGGTGGTCAAGAACAAGCTCGCGCCGCCGTTCCGGGTGGTGGAATTCGACATCATGTACGGCGAGGGCATCTCGAAGACCGGCGAGCTCGTCGATCTCGGCGCCCAGGCCGGAATCGTCGAGAAATCGGGCGCCTGGTTCTCGTTCGACGGCCAGCGCATCGGCCAGGGCCGCGAGAACGCCAAGGCGTTCCTGAAGCAGAATCCCGAGATTGCCGCCAAGATCGAAACCGCAATCCGCCGCGACGCCGGCCTGGTGGCCGAGGCCATGATGGCCGGATCGGGCGCCGGCGAAGAGGGCGCCGAGGCCCCCGACGCTGCCGACACCGACGTTCCCGCGGACTGAGGCCGGCCGACTGAGGCC
>JBAVNO010000159.1:0-4412 GCA_049691095.1 Alphaproteobacteria bacterium
CCGTCGGAATTGCTGACCGACGTCGTGGTCGAGGTCTAGGCCGCATGCCGATCCAGGTCCTCATGCCCGCGCTTTCGCCCACCATGAAGACGGGCAAGATCGCGAAGTGGCTGAAACGGGTGGGCGACACGGTCAAGTCCGGCGAGGCCCTGGCCGAGATCGAGACCGACAAGGCGACGCTGGAGATGGAGGCCGCCGACGACGGGCGGCTGGGACGAATCCTGGTGGCCGAGGGAACCGAGGACGTTCCCGTCAATACCCCGATCGCGGTGATCCTGGCCGACGGCGAGGACGAACAGGCGCTCGCCGCCCAGCCGAAACCGCCCGCCGCGCTGCCGGTCACCAAGGAGATCAAGGAGACCAGGAAGGCCAAGCCGGAGCCCGCGCCCAAGGCCGCAGCCCCCGCGCAACCCGCGCCGCCGCCGGAAGAAAAAGAGTGGGGCGAGACGCGCACGCTCACGGTGCGCGAGGCGCTGCGCGACGCCATGGCCGAAGAGATGCGCCGCGACAAGAGCGTGTTCCTGATGGGCGAGGAGGTGGCGTCCTATCACGGCGCCTACAAGGTGAGCCAGGGCCTGCTGGAGGAGTTCGGGCCCAAGCGCGTCATCGACACGCCCATCACCGAGATGGGATTCGCCGGGCTCGGCGTCGGGGCCGCGTATATGGGGCTTCGCCCCATCGTCGAATTCATGACCTTCAATTTCTCGATGCAGGCCATCGACCAGGTCGTCAACTCGGCCGCCAAGACGCTCTACATGTCGGGCGGCCAGATCAATTGCCCGATCGTGTTCCGCGGCCCCAACGGGGCCGCCGCGCGGGTGGCGGCGCAGCATTCCCAGTGCTTCGCAAGCTGGTACGCGCACATCCCGGGCCTCAAGGTGGTGGCTCCCTACACGGCCGCCGACGCCAAGGGGCTCCTCAAGTCGGCGATCCGCGACCCCAACCCGGTGGTGTTCCTGGAAAACGAGATCCTTTACGCGCGCAGCTTCGAGGTGCCGGTGCGCGACGACTTTCTGGTGCCGATCGGAGTGGCGAAGGTGATCCGGCCCGGCTCCCACGTCACCATCGCGACGTTCTCGCGCATGTGCGAGGTGGCGCTGCAGGCCGCCGACCAATTGGCGGGCGAAGGGCTCGAGGCCGAGGTGATCGACCTGAGGACGCTGCGCCCGCTCGATTCCGCCACCATCGTCCGCTCGGTGATGAAGACGAACCGGCTGGTGACCCTCGAGGAAGGATGGCCGGCGGTGGGGATCGGCGCCGAGATCGCAGCCCGCGTCATGGCCGAGGCGTTCGATTATCTGGACGCGCCGGTCGCGCGCGTAACCGGGGCCGACACGCCGATGCCCTATGCCGCCAATCTCGAGACGCTCGCGCTGCCGCAACCCGAAACGGTGGCCGCGGCGGCGCGGTCCGTCTGCTACCGGAGCTGATCCCATGCCGGTCAACATCCTCATGCCGTCCATGTCGCCCACCATGACCCAGGGCACGATCACCAAGTGGCTCAAGAAGGAAGGCGACGCGGTGGAATCGGGCGACGTGCTGGCGGAGATCGAGACCGACAAGGCGACCATGGAGCTCGAAGCCGTGGAGAGCGGGAAGCTGGCGAAGATCCTGCACGGGGCCGGAAGCGAGAGCGTCCCGGTGCACGAGCCGATCGCGATCCTGCTTTCCGAAGGCGAGGACGAAAGCGCCCTCAAAGCGGTGGCCGCCGAGCCGAAGCCGGCCGCTCCACCCGCGCCAAAACCCGTGGCGGCCAAGCCAGTGGCTGCGCCCGCGAAACCCCCGGCGACCCCTGCGCAAAAACCCGTGGTCGCCAAGCCCCTTGTGCCACCCGCCAAACCAGTGGCCGCGCCCGCCCGCCTGTTCGCGAGCCCGCTCGCCAAGCGCATCGCCGGCGAGCGGGGCATCGACCTGAACCGCGTGCAGGGCAGCGGCCCGCGGGGACGGATCGTGGTCCGCGACATCGAAGGCGTAGCGCCGGGCGCGAAGAGGCCCCCGGCGCCGGCGCTGCCGGGGCCACTCGGCGAGGCGCCCTACGTGGAGACGTCGCTTTCCACCATGCGCAAGATCATCGCCGAGCGCATGAGCCTCTCGAAGCGCGAGGCCCCGCATTTCTATCTCACCATCGATTGCGAGGTGGACGCGCTGGTGAAGGGCCGCGCCGAGCTCAACGCATCGCTGGCGCAAACCCCCGAAGGCGGAGAACAGGAAGAGCCGCCGTCGCTCACGCTCAACGATTTCCTGATCCGCGCCGCGGCGCTGGCGCTCGTCAAGGTGCCGGAGGCCAACGTCGCGTATGTGGACGGGAAGCTGCGTCAATACAGCCGCGCCGATATCGCGGTGGCGGTGGCGGTGCCGGGCGGCCTCGTCACCCCCATCGTCTTCGACGCTGCCAACAAGGGGCTGGGCCAGATCGCGGCCGAGATGCGCGCGCTCACGGCCCGCGCCAAGCAGGCCAAGCTGATGGCCGAGGAATATCAGGGCGGAACCTTCACCATCTCCAATCTCGGCATGTTCGGCATCCGCGCCTTCGCGGCGGTGCTGAACCCGCCCCAGGCCTGCCTGCTGGCCGTGGGCCGCGCCGAGAAGCGCGCCGTGGTGAAGGACGACGCGGTCGTCCCCGCCACCATGATGACCTGCACGCTCTCCATCGACCACCGCGCCGTGGACGGCGCCATCGGCGCGCGTTGGCTTTCCGAGTTCAAGCGGCTCGTCGAGCAGCCGCTCGCCATGCTGCTGTGACGCCACGGGGATGGAGGCGGCGAGCTTCGACATCGTGGTGATCGGCGGCGGGCCCGGGGGCTACGTCGCCGCGATCCGCGCCGCCCAGCTCGGCCTCACATGCGCGGTCGTCGAGCGGGAGCATCTGGGCGGCATCTGCCTCAACTGGGGCTGCATCCCCACCAAGGCGCTGCTCCGCGCCTCGGAGCTCAAGCACCTGCTGGGCGAGCTCGACGCCTTCGGGCTGTCGGTCGAGGGCGTGCACGTCGACACCAGGAAGATGGTGGCGCGCTCTCGCGCCGTGGCGGCGCAGCTTTCCTCGGGCGTGGCCTATCTGCTGAACAAGAACAAGGTCGACGTGGTGCGCGGAACCGGGCGGCTCGGCGCGCGGGACGCGGCGGGGCTTCGCGTCGTCGAAGTCGCCGACGGCAACGGCAAGACATCCGCGATCAAGGCGCGGCACGTGATCCTGGCGACCGGCGCCAGGGCGCGTTCGCTCCCCGGCATCGAACCCGACGGGCGGCTCGTGTGGACCTACAAGGAGGCGATGGTTCCCGAAGCGATCCCGAAATCGCTGCTGGTCATCGGCTCGGGCGCGATCGGCATCGAGTTCGCGAGCTTCTACCGCGACATGGGCGCCGACGTGACGGTGGTGGAGATCCTGGACCGCATCCTTCCCGCCGAGGACGAGGAGATCTCCAAGCTCGCCCGCGCCGCCTTCGAATCCCAGGGCATGCGGATCGTGACCGGCGCAACCGTGACCGCGCTCGCGAAAAACAAGGATTCGGTGACCGCGCGCATCGAGAAAGGCAAGGAGCGGACCGAGGTGACCGCCGAGCGCGCCATCCTGGCGGTGGGCATCGTGGGCAACACCGAAGGGCTCGGCCTCGAGGGAACGAAGGTGCGGGTCGAGAAGACCCACGTGGTGGTGAACCAGTGGCTGGAAACCGGCGAGCCGGGCGTCTCGGCCATCGGCGATCTGGTCGGCCCGCCCTGGCTCGCGCACAAGGCCAGCCATGAGGGCGTGGTGTGCGTGGAGCGCATCGCGGGCGTCAAGGGCGTCCATCCCCTCGACGTGACGCGGGTTCCCGCTTGCACCTATTCGCGGCCCCAGATCGCCAGCATCGGATTGAGCGAGGCGGCGGCGAAGGCGGCCGGGCGCGCGGTGAAGGTCGGGCGCTTTCCCTACAGGGCCAACGGCAAGGCGCTGGCGCTGGGCGAGCCCGACGGGCTGATCAAGGTGGTATTCGACGCTGCGACCGGCGAGCTCCTGGGCGCGCACATGATCGGCGCCGAGGTGACGGAGCTGATCCAGGGATTCGCCATCGCCCGCACATTGGAGGCCACCGAGGCGGAACTGATCGAGACGATCTTCCCCCACCCGACCCTTTCGGAAACCATGCACGAGGCCGTCCTTGACGCCTGGGGGCGCGCCATTCATTTCTAGGTAAGCCGTTCATTTCTATTTAAGGCGGTCCCGGTATGGATTATCCGAAACATTCGCTGCCCATGCCGGAAGCCGAAAAGAGAGTGCGCCGGTGAGTAAATCCGACAACACCGCACGGCCGCTGGCCCGTCCGCCGAAGCCGGCCTGGATCCGCGTCAAGGCGCCGGGATCGGCCGCCTATCGCGAGACCCACGGCCTGGTGCGCGAGCTCGCCCTCAACACCGTGTGCGAGGAAGCGGCCTGC
>JBAVNO010000160.1:0-5039 GCA_049691095.1 Alphaproteobacteria bacterium
GTCGGCCGGTATCCCTTGTTCTTCAACAAGGAAAGCGCAGCATCGGCGAAGCGGTGGATTTCTTCCGTACTGTCCGGCGTGTCCAAGGCTTATCCCGCGGTTAGCCCGTGTCTCACAGAGGAGGAGCCCGAGAATACGCCGGCACGGTTTAAATATTGTTAACCCTTGGCCCGTTTGCGGCTGGATTCCCGCGCCAAAGCGGGCTTTTTGCGCCCCGCCGCAGGCCGCGGCCGGGTAGCGCCGGGTTGTACACCGTAGGTCCGGAATTTCTCGACCACCACGTCCATCTCGGCCTCGGACAGGAGCACGGGCTCGCCCGCCTGCAGCGCCCGCCAATACTGCTCCGCGAGCGCCTCGACCTCGGCCGCGAGCCGCGCGGCGCTCTTGAGGCTGTCGCCGACCGCGATGCTGCCGTGATTGGCCAGCAGGCAGGCCTTGCGTCCGGAAAGCGCGGCCAGCGCCGCCTGCGAGAGCTTTTCGGTGCCGAAGGTGGCGTAGGGCGCGCAGGCGATGGCCCGGCCGCCGGCCTTCGCCACCATGTAGTGGAAGGGCGGGATTTCGCGCCGCAGACACGACAGCACGGTGGCGAAGGTGGAATGGGTGTGCACGACCGCACGGCAGTCCGGCCGTTCCGCATAGATGTCGCGGTGGAACCGCCATTCGCTCGAAGGAAGGAGCCGTCCTTTCGGCCGGCCGTTCCTGCCCATCTCGACGATCGACGCCGGCGTCAGATCCTCGGCGGCGAACCCGGTCGGCGTGATCAGGAAGCCCGACGGGGTCCGGACGCTGATGTTTCCCGACGTGCCGCGATAGATGCCCAGCGCGTCCATCCTGCGGGCGCAGCCCACGATCTCGCGCCGAAGCGCAGCGTGCTTCATGCCAGCGTGTTTCATGGCCCCGTGTTTCATGGCAGCGTGTTTCCTGAAGCCTGTTTCACGACAGCCCCGCGGGGCCTCATCGCCGCAGCCGCCGGCCCTCGGGCGCCGCCGAGGCGGCGCGCTCGGGATAAAGCGACAACAACCCTTCGCGCGACGCGGGCGCGATGCCGCGCTCGGTGATGAGGGCGGTGACGAGGCGGGCCGGCGTGACGTCGAAGGCGGGGTTCGCGGCCTCGCTTCCCTCGGGCGTGATCCGCACCGTCCTGATGTGCCCGTCCGTGTCGCGGCCGGAAACCATCGTCACTTCGTCCGCGCTCCGCTCCTCGATCGGGATTTCCAGGATGCCGTCGTCGATGGACCAGTCGATGGACGGCGAGGGCAGCGCGACGTAGAACGGCACGCCGGCCTCGCGGGCGGCAAGCGCCTTCAGGTAGGTGCCGATCTTATTCGCCACGTCGCCGCTTGCCGTCGTGCGGTCGGTTCCGGTGATGCACATGTCGACCCTTCCGCGCTGCATCAGGTGGCCGCCGGCGTTGTCGACGACGACGGTGTGGGGCACGCCGTGCTGCAAGAGCTCCCACGCCGTGAGCGCCGCGCCCTGGTTGCGTGGCCTGGTTTCGTCGACCCAGACATGGACCGGGATGCCGGCGTCATGGGCGGCGTAAACGGGCGCGAGCGCGGTTCCCCAATCCACGGTCGCGAGCCAGCCCGCGTTGCAGTGGGTGAGGATTTCGACCGCCCGTCCGGCCTTCCTCGCCGCGATCTCGCGGATGACCGCAAGGCCGTGGCGGCCGATGGTCCGGTTGATGATCACGTCCTCGTCGGCGATCTCTTCGGCCTTGATGCGCGCCGCCTCGGCGCGGTCCGTCGCGCCGATACCCTCTAGCGCCTGCCGCATGACATCGAGCGCCCAGCGCAGATTGACGGCCGTGGGCCGGGTCGAAAGCAGCAGTGTGCAGGCGTCGCGAAGCGCGCCGTCGGAGGCGTCGCTTCGCATCCGCAGCCACAGGCCGTAGGCGGCGGTGGCGCCGATCAGGGGCGCGCCGCGCACCAGCATGGCCGATATGGCGTGGGCCGCGTCGTCGGCCGTCTCGAGACGGCGGATTCGGAACGCGTGGGGAAGCGCCGTCTGGTCGATGATCTCGACCGCGGCCCCGTCCTCGGCGATCCAGATGGTGCGATAGGGTTTGCCGCCGACGTTCATTCCCGTCCCTCGCCGCCTCGCGGCCGGCCGCAAGCCGAATCCGCCCCGCGCTGTCCGGCCCAAGGCGTCCGGCCCAAGGCGTCCGGCTCAAGGCGTCCGGCCTCGGACGCGATCCAAGTTACCTATTGAGCACCCGGCCCGCCACCGCCGCAAGCCGCTCGGCCAGGACCGGATCGCGGGCCTCGGGCGGGGTGATGATGGCGGTTTCCAAGGCCCGGTGGCAGCCGGCGTCGCACGGGTGGCGGCGGTGGCGAAGCTTCGGCGCCACGGCGCGCACCAGCGCCTTGGCCTTGGAGGCGTTTTCCACCAGGACGCGGATGACCGCGTCCACCGAGACGTCGTCGTGGTCGGGGTGCCAGCAGTCGTAATCGGTGACCATGGCGACGGTCGCGTAGCAGATTTCCGCCTCGCGGGCGAGCTTGGCCTCGGGCATGTTGGTCATGCCGATCACGTCCGCGCCCCAGGCGCGATAGAGCTCGGACTCGGCGCGGGTCGAGAACTGCGGCCCTTCCATCACCAGATAGGTGCCGCCGTAAAGGCAGGCGATCCCGGCCTCGCGGGCCGCCTCGTCTATATGGGCGCCGAGCCTGCGGCACACCGGATCGGCCATCGAGACGTGGGCCACCAGGCCGGGGCCGAAGAAGCTTTTTGCCCGGGCAAAGGTGCGGTCGATGAACTGATTGACGATCACGAAGGTGCCTGGAGAAAGTTCCGCCCGAAGGCTCCCTACCGCGCTCACCGAGACGATCTCGGTCACCCCCACCCGTTTCAGGGCGTCGATGTTGGCGCGGAAGTTGAGATCGGTCGGGGGAATCTTGTGGCCGCGGCCGTGGCGCGGCAGGAACACCAGCGGCTGGCCGTCGAGGTCGCCGAAGAAAAGCTCGTCCGAGGGTGACCCGAACGGCGACTCCACGCGCTCCCAGCGCGTGTTCGTGAGGCCCGGCATGTCGTAGACGCCGCTTCCGCCGACGATGGCCAGGACAGGAGGGCTCGCGGCCTTGGTCATGGGAGGACCCTTGATGACGGCGGCAGGCGGGCTAAACGGCGCTTCCCGAATGGCGCTTCAGGGTGCGCCTAGTGGAGGTCGCGCCACACCTTTCGCTTCACGGCATAAAGCATCGCGGTGAAGATGAAAAGGAACATCATCACCTTGACGCCCATGCGCTTGCGGTCCTCGAGCTTGGGGTCGGCCGCCCAATTGAGGAACGTCGTCACGTCGCTGGCCATCTGATCGACGGAGGCCGGGGTCGCGTCTGCGAATTCGACCGCCCCGTCGGAAAGCGGCGGCGGCATGGCGATCTGGTAGCCCGGAAAGGCCCCGTTGTAATACATGCCCTCGGTCATCGTGACCCCGGCGGGCGGCTCGCCGTAGCCCGTCAGCACGGCATAGAGGTAGTCGGGGCCGCCTGTGCGGGCCTTGGTCATCAGGGAAAGATCGGGCGGCAGCGCGCCGTTGTTGGCGAGCCGCGCCAGGACGTCGTTGGCGAACGGCGGCACGAAACGATCCGAGGGGCGCGCCGGGCGCTGATACATCTCGCCTTGATCGTTGGGACCGTCGGTGACCTGGGCGGCGCCCGCGATGGCCTTCACCTCGTCGTCCGAGAAGCCGATGTCCCCGAGGTTGCGGTAAGCGACCAATTTGAGCGAATGGCAAGCCGAGCAAACGTCCTTGTAGACCTGGAATCCGCGCCGCAGCGCCGCGCGGTCGTAGGTGCCGAAGATGCCCGAGAAACTCCACTCGCGCGCGGCGATCGGCGCCTCCTCGGCGGCCATTGCGGAACCGGCGGGAACCGCGGCCCCGGCCAATGCCAGGACGGCGAAAGCGGCGCTCGTGATGTGCCTTGGCATGGCGCCCCTCACTCCTTGTTCGACCCGCCGCCGGTGACCGCCGCGCTGATGGAATCCGGCAGCGGCCACGGTTTCTCGAGCCAACTCACCAGCGGCACCAGCACGAAGAAATGCGCGAAATAATAGGCGGTGGCGAGCCGCCCGATGATCACGAAATGCCCTGCGGGCGGGTTGGCGCCGACCCAGCCCAGGATCACGCAGTCGACCAGGAACAGCCAGAAGAGCTGCTTGAAGATCGGGCGGAAGCGGCAGCTCCGGACACGCCCGCGATCGAGCCAGGGCAACGCGAAGAGAACCAGGAGCGACACGACCGTGACCAGCACGCCGAGCAATTTGTTCGGGATCGCGCGCAGGATGGCGTAAAAGGGCAGGAAGTACCATTCCGGCACGATGTGCGTCGGGGTCACCAGCGAATTGGCGGGGACGTAATTGATCGGCTCGCCGAAGTAATCGGGCGCGAAGAAGGTGAAGCCGGCATAGAGCAGGAAGAACAAGCCGAACCCGTAGAAGTCCTTCGCCGTGTAATACGGGTGGAACGGGATCGTGTCCTGCTTCAGCCTCGGCTCGATGCCGAGAGGATTGTTCGACTTGACCGTGTGCAGCGCCCATAGGTGCACGTACACGACGCCGAAGATCACGAACGGAAGCAGGTAGTGCAGCGCATAGAAGCGCTGCAGCGTCGGGTTGTCGACCGAGTACCCGCCCCACAGCCAGGTGACGATGGACTCGCCCACCAACGGCACGGCCGAGAACAGGTTGGTGATGACGGTGGCGGCCCAATAGCTCATCTGCCCCCAGGGCAGCACGTAGCCCATGAACGCCGTCGCCATCATCAGGACCAGGATGACGACGCCGAGCCACCACAGGATCTCGCGCGGGGACTTGTACGACCCGTAATAAAACCCTCGGAAGAGATGGATGTAGACGGCGAGGAAGAACAAGGATCCGCCGTTCATGTGCAGATAGCGCAACAGCCAGCCGTAGTTGACGTCGCGCATGATGCGCTCGACGCTATCGAAGGCGAGGTCCACATGCGGCGTGTATTGCATCGCCAGCATGACGCCGGTTCCGATCATGAGCACCAGCATGACGCCCGCAATCGAGCCGAA
>JBAVNO010000161.1:0-2558 GCA_049691095.1 Alphaproteobacteria bacterium
CCTCGAGGCCGCGCTGCCGTGAGCGGGCCGCGCCACCTTTTCCTCATCGACGGCTCCGGCTTCCTTTTCCGCGCCTTCCATGCGCTGCCGCCCTTGACCCGGAGCGACGGAACCCCGGTCGGCGCCGTCTACGGCTTCATCCAGATGATCCTCAAACTGATCGAGGACACGGACGCGGATGCCATCGCCGTGGTGTTCGACGCCGCGCGCGAGACCTTCCGCAACGAAATCTACCCCGCCTACAAGGCGAACCGGCCGGAGCCCCCCGACGACCTCATCCCCCAGTTCGCGCTGGTGCGCGAGGCGACCAAGGCCTTCAACCTGCCGGCCCTTGAGCTGCGCGGTTTCGAGGCCGACGATTTGATCGCCACCTATGCCCGCATGGGCAAGGAAGCGGGCGCGGACGTCACCATCGTGTCCGCCGACAAGGACCTGATGCAGCTCGTGGGCGGCAAGGTGCGCATGCTGGACCCAATCAAGGCGCGCAGCATCGGCCCCGACGAGGTGCGCGAGAAATTCGGCGTCCCGCCGGAAAAGGTCGTGGACGTCCAGGCGCTGGCCGGCGATTCCACCGACAACGTTCCGGGCGTCCCCGGCATCGGCGTCAAGACCGCGGCCGAGCTCATCAACCAGTACGGCGATCTCGACACCGTGCTCGCCCGCGCCGACGAGATCAAACAGCCCAAGCGCCGCGAGGCGCTGAAGGAGAACGCCGACAAGGCGCGGCTCTCGCGCGAATTGGTGCGGCTCAAGGACGACGTGCCGGTGCCGGTGCCCCTCGATGCACTCACCAAGCGCAAGATCGAGCCCGAGGTCTTGCTCCATTTCCTGCGCGAGCAGGAGTTCAAGAAACTCATCGCCCGGATCGAGGCCAGGTTCGCCGCGGAAGGCGTAACCGGGCTCGCGGCGCCGGCCGGGCGCCCCGAGGCCGCCGCGGGGAAAGCCGTCTACGAGCTGGTTCAGACGGCCGACGCCCTCGAATCCTGGGTGGAAGGGGCGCGCGCGGTGGGCATCGTGGCCGTGGACACGGAGACCACCTCACTCGACGCCACGCGGGCGGAGCTCGTGGGCGTGTCGCTGGCGTTCGAGCCCGGGCATGCGTGCTACATCCCGCTTGCCCACCGCGAGCCGGAGGCGCAGGCGAATCTGGGCCTCGGCGACGATCCCGGCGCGAAGAAGGACCCGGCAGCGCGCCTGAAGCAGATTCCGCGCGATCGGGCGCTGGCGATTCTGAAGCCGCTGCTTCGGGACGAGACGGTCCTGAAGGTCGGCCACAACATCAAATACGACATGCTGATGCTGTCGCGATACGGCGTCACCGTGGACCCCATCGACGACACTATGCTGCTGTCCTACGTGCTGGAGGGCGCCAAGCACGGCCACGGCATGGACGAGCTCTCCCAGCTCTATCTCGGCCACAAGACCATCACCTTCGCCGAGGTCGCGGGCAGCGGCAAGGCGCAGGTGACCTTCGACCGGGTGGCCCTGGAACAGGCCCGCGACTACGCCGCCGAAGACGCCGACGTGACGCTCCGCTTCCACCGCGTGCTGAAGCCGCGCCTGGTGGAAGAGACCATGGCGACTGTCTACGAGACGCTGGAACGGCCGCTGGTTCCGGTGCTGGTGGAGATGGAGAAGACCGGGATTCTGGTGGACCGGGACGAGCTTCGCGCGCTCAGCCGCGATTTCGCCGCGCGCCTCGGCACGCTCGAGATCGACATCTATCGCCTCGCCGGACACGAGTTCACGGTGGGCTCGCCCAAGCAACTGGGCGAGGTGCTGTTCGACGAGATGGGGATTCCCGGCGGCAGGAAGGGCAAGACGGGCGCGTACGCCACCGGTGCCGACATCCTGGAGCAGCTTGCGGCCATGGGCCACGAATTGCCCGCGCGGGTGCTCGACTGGCGGCAGCTCCAGAAACTGAAAAGCACCTATGCCGACGCGCTGCTCGGCCAGATCAACCCCGAGACGGGGCGCGTGCACACCAGCTATGCGATGGCGATCACCTCGACGGGGCGGCTCTCCTCGTCGGACCCCAACCTGCAGAACATCCCGATCCGCACCGAGGAGGGGCGCAAGATCCGCCGCGCCTTCGTGGCCGAAAAGGGATGGCGGCTCCTGTCGGTCGATTATTCGCAGATCGAACTCCGGCTCGCCGCCCACGTCGCCACGGTGGAGCCGCTGAAACAGGCCTTCCGCGAGGGCGCCGACATCCACGCCCTGACCGCGAGCCAGGTGTTCGGCGTTCCGCCCGAAAAGCTCGACCCTGTGCTGCGACGCCGCGCCAAGGCCATCAACTTCGGCATCATCTACGGCATCAGCCCGTTCGGCCTCGCCCAGCAGCTGGGAATTTCCAACGGCGAGGCGGCGGCCTACATCGAAGCCTATTTCAAGCGCTACCCGGGAATCCGCGACTACATGGAGCGGACCAAGGAATTCTGCCGTCAGCACGGATACGTGGAGACGCTGTTCGGCCGGCGCTGCTTCATCCCCGGCATCAACGACAAGAATCCGGCGCGCCGCAGCTTCGGCGAACGGGCGGCCATCAACGCGCCGCT
>JBAVNO010000162.1:0-1593 GCA_049691095.1 Alphaproteobacteria bacterium
CAAACTGACTGATCGCGGCGGTTACCTCGCCAACGATCTGTATGACCGCGCGGCAGTCACCTTCACGCTTAAGTCCGATTTGAGTCGCGGCAAGTTGCGAGTCAGTAGTTATTAAACGGGTATATCTGCATTTGCCCTCTTGCTAAAATAGGACAATGGACGTATATTATAAGCGGAACAGTTGCACGTTGGGTTGGCTGCGAACTGAACCGGCAGCTAAGCCCGCTTCCCGTGACAGTTCCCGCCGAACAAGCGTCTCTGACTCAGCCAGGAAGAGGAAGAACGGTTGTTCCGCAACCACAGAACCTCATTGAAGGTACCCAAGCCAGTGGCTCGAGACCTCACAATTCGAGCCACTTTCATTTTGTGGCCGAATTGTCGCCTTTGCTAATGATCCGAGCAATTCCCGGTCACCAGCACTCGAAGCAGGGCGGGAGGCCTCCCCTGAAGACGTAGTTGATGAAGTATACCGCATCGGCAATAGTAATCCTCAGATCGCAGTCGACGTCGCCTCCACTTGCATCGTGTGGAGGAGGGCCGTTCTTGAAGATATAGTTGAGCATATAGACTATATCGGCGATGTTGATGATGCCGGACCCATCCGCGTCTCCGCAGAGGGCTTCGCCCAAGATAATATCTCCATCAGGACAATGCACATACTGCGGGCGCACACTGATTCCAAGGTTCGACGATAGGATAAATGGACCGGCGGGTGGCACATACACGCTATCAAGCACGATGGTCTTTGGTGTCGCCGTAGACTTAACCTTGAAATTTATCGTGATCAGCAACCTGGCGTTGTCCGTAGTATTGACAGGGATCGAATTACCGCCATCAAGGTCGCACCAGCCGATAAGATATCGCCCTGGGGTAGATGTATTCTCCCCTATGTAAGATCGAGAATCAGCGGGTATTGCTGAACCCGTAGTATCGTATGTCTTCTTCACGATTTGCAGCTCTGTGGTGTCGTAGGTGAAGCCAAGACTGACGCCTCCAAGTTCTTCATCATTCCAGACATAGATCGGTACCATAATCGAGTCACCCGGAACAACCGTCGGGATTCTCAACGGGCATCCAATTCGAACAGTATCACAGACCCCAAAATCCAACTCAGTGATATAACTGGGGGGGTCAGCAGGTGTTAATTGCAGCATCCAGCAGACGTGACAGGTATCTGTCGCACTGTAACAGGTGTCTCTAATGGCGAAGCTTTCAGTAGCCATCAATGCCACGCAAACGGCCATGAGCACGATCAAAACCTTCGATTTCATCTTACCTCCTATGTATACTATCGAATTACATTCGCTCTTGAGATTTCGTATTCTGTACTCTCCGTCCTACCGCGTCAAGGAAAACAACTGTGAGATGTTTGGCGGATATCATTTGCAGCCGCAGCGACTACTGGTCACTCGCACCCGAGGCACGGCTTCGGTCCTGCCCTAAAGGTGTAGTTGATCAAGTATACGACGTCGGCAATAGTGATCCTCAGATCGCAGTCGATGTCACCCCCCCTTGTGTCCTGAGGAGGAGCACCGTGCCTGAAGATATAGTTGAGCATATAGACTACATCGACAAGGTTGATATCGCCGGATC
>JBAVNO010000163.1:0-26770 GCA_049691095.1 Alphaproteobacteria bacterium
GCACCAGAACGCGCTCGCCTTCGGAAGGCCCGCCGCCCTTCGGGTGGCCGGACAGGAAGCCGTGGGCCCGCAGACCGATATCGACGAAGGCGCCCAATCCCTTTTCGACCCGCGCGACCCGGCCCAGAAAAATCTCCCCCATGCGGCTCGAACGGTTCCTGCGCTCGACGGCGAATTCCGACAGGCGCCCGTTCTTGAGCAGGGCCGCCCGCACTTCGCCGGGCAAGGCGTCGATCAAAAGCTCGAATTTCGCGGATGTCTCCCTCATGCCGGCGCCTCGGGACGGTACCCCGCGCCTTCCAGCAGCGAAGCGGTCTCGAACAGCGGCAGCCCGACGACGTTGGAGTACGACCCGCCGAGGACTTGGACGAACGCGGCGGCCCGGCCCTGGATCGCATAGCCGCCGGCCTTGCCGCGCCACTCGCCCGAGGCGAGGTAGCGGTCGATCTCGGCTTCGGTCAAGCGCTTGAAGGCAACCGTCGTCGTCACCAGGCGCACACGCTCGACTCCCTGCGGGTCGCCAAGCGCGACGCCGCCGAACACCCGGTGCCGCCGGCCGGACAGGAGCTCGAGGCAGGCGCGGGTCTCGGCCTCGTCTTCGGCCTTGGGCAATATGCGGCGTCCGCAGGCCACCACCGTGTCGGCGGCCAGCACGAACGCGCCCCCGTGGCGCGGCGCCACTTGGCGGAGCTTTTCCAGCGCCAGGCGGCGGGCATGATGGGAGGGAAGCTCGTTGGCCTTGGCCGACTCGTCGGCAAACGCCGGGTCGACGACGTCGGGTATCAGGCCGATTTGCTTGAGGAGATCGAGGCGCCGCGGCGAGGCGGAGGCGAGAATCAGACGGGGCGCGGCCGCGGGCTGTCCCATCGGGGGCGGGCTTACTTGAAGCGGAAGGTGATCCGGCCCTTCGTCAGATCATAAGGCGTCATCTCGACGTTCACCCGGTCGCCTGCGAGCACGCGGATGCGATGCTTGCGCATCTTGCCGGCGGTGTGGGCGAGAATCTCGTGATCATTGTCCAGTTTTACGCGGAACATCGCGTTGGGCAGCAGCTCGGTGACGGTGCCCGTGAATTCCATGACTTCTTCCTTTGCCACGTCTCCTCCATACGGTTGTTGACGAGACCGCGGGGCCCGACCCGGGCCGTCGCGGGTTGCCCGTAAGATGGGACGGAACCCATATTCCCGCAAGGGGTTTTCGGCGCCGGCCTGCCGGCGCCAGCCATGGAAACGCGATGCCTGATGGCACGAGATCGGGCCCGAACGAAACGCACGGCCCTGACGGCTCGGCAACCCGCGTTCAGCCGCTTGGAGGCGGAGGGAGCGGGAAGAAATCGCGGATGCGCTTCAGGATCGTGTCGCGCACGTCGCGATAGGCAGCCAGCTTCACTTCGCGGCTGCCGTCTACGGCCGTGGGGTCGAAGGTGTGCCAGAACACCACCTCGCAGGCCATGGTGCGCGTCATCTCGACGGCCTTGTGCTGGGCCTCGGGCGAAAGCGTGATCACCACGTCGAAGGAGGTGTCCTCGAGCTGCTCGAAGGTCTTGGAGCGGTGCTTCGAGACGTCGATGCCGATCTCGTCCATCACCGCGACGGCGAAGGGGTCCACGGCCCAGGCGCGCACCCCGACCGAGTCGACATAGACGCGGTGGCCGTAATAGCGCTTCATCAGCCCTTCGGCCATGGGCGAGCGGATCGCGTTGTGGGTGCACGCGAAAAGGACGCTCCCCGGAAGATCGCGCCCCGCAAAGTCACGCATCGGCGCGTCAGCCCCGGATGTGCAGCACGCAGATCAGCGTGAACAGGCGCCGCGCGGTATCGACGTCCATGTCGATCTTTCCCGCGACCTTGTCGCGCAGCAGCTCCGATCCTTCGTTGTGGAGGCCGCGGCGGCCCATGTCCAACGCCTCGATCCGCGACGGGCTCGCGGTCTTGATCGCCGCGTAATAGCTTTCGCAGACCATAAAATAGTCGCGCACGATGCGGCGGAAGATCTGGAGCGGAAGCGTGAGCTTGTCGAGCGGCTGATCCTTCTCGTCCCGGATGTCGAAGACCAGCCGCTCGTCCTCGACCCCGATCACCAGATGGTAGGGCCCGGTGAGTCCCGCAGGGGCGAAATGGTTTTTCTCCAGAAGGTCATAGATGGCGACCGCGCGCTCGTGCTCGACGTCGGCGCTGCGCCGGACGATAGTACGCTCGTCGAGCGACACGTTGACGATGCGTTCGGTCGAAGGCGCGTCTTCCGGCGGCGTCTCGGACACAATTTATTCCCGCTGGTTGAGACGGACCGAGATCGAGCGCGCGTGGGCCTCGAGTCCCTCGGCCCGGGCCAGTGCCACGGCCTTGGGCCCCAACGCGGCAAGCCCGTCGGCGTCGACCTTGAGCCAGGAGGTGCGCTTCATGAAGTCGAGCACGCCGAGCCCGGAGGAGAAACGGGCGCTGCGCGACGTCGGCAACACGTGGTTGGGCCCACCGACATAATCGCCGATGGCCTCCGGGGTGTAGCGGCCGAGGAAGATGGCGCCGGCATTGGCGATGCGGCGGGCCAGCGGCTCCGGGTCACGCACCGCGAGCTCCAGATGTTCGGGCGCGATGGCGTCGACCAGCGCCGGCGCCTCGTCAAGGCTATCGACCGTGATGACGGCGCCGAAGTTGACCCAGCTCTCGCGTGCGATCGCCGCGCGCGGCAATGTCGCGAGCTGGCGTTCCGCCGCGTCGATCACCCGTTTCGCGAAGCGCGCGTTGTCGGTAATCAGCACCGACTGGGCCAACGTGTCGTGTTCCGCCTGGGACAAGAGGTCGGCCGCGATCCACGCCGGATCGTTCTCGCCGTCCGCCACCACCAGGATTTCCGAGGGGCCCGCGATCATGTCGATGCCCACGCGCCCGAACACGCGGCGCTTGGCCGCCGCGACATAGATGTTGCCGGGGCCGACGACCTTGTCCACCGGCTCGATGGTCCGGGTGCCGTAAGCAAGCGCCCCGATCGCCTGGGCCCCGCCCACGCGGTAGATTTCCGTCACGCCCGCGACCTTGGCCGCCGCCAGCACCAGGGGATTGAGCCTGCCGTCGGGCGCCGGCACCACCATCACGAGCCGCGAGACGCCGGCGACGCGGGCCGGGATCGCGTTCATCAGCACCGAGCTCGGATAGGCCGCGGTGCCGCCGGGAACATAAAGCCCGGCCGATTCGATCGCGGTCCAGCGCGAGCCAAGCCCAATGCCTTCGGCGTCGGTATAGAAATCGTCGGCGGGTAGCTGACGGCGGTGATAGTCCTCGATCCTGCGGGCCGCGAACTTCAGCGCGTCGATCGTCTCGTCCGGGCAGGAGGCGGCGGCTTTCTCCACGTCCGCCTCGCTCACGCGGAGCGTGTCCGGCGTGAGGCGCACACGGTCGAACCGCTCGGTCCACTCGATCAGCGCGGCGTCGCCCCGGGACTCGACGTCGGAGAGGATTTCGGCCACCACCTGATCCACGTCGGCCTCCACGCCACGCTTCATCGTCAAGAGTTCGGCGAAGCGCGCGGCGAACGCGGGATCGCGGCTCGCGAGCTCACGCGGCACGGGCGACCTCCCGGAACTTCTCGATCCAGGGCGCGACGTCGGCAAAGCGCGTCTTGAGCGCGGCGCGGTTGACGATGAGGCGCGACGTGATGTCGGCGATGCGCTCCACCTCAACCAGGCCGTTGGCCTTCAACGTCGCACCCGTCGACACCAGATCGACGATGCGCTGGGAAAGGCCGAGCTTGGGCGCGAGCTCCATGGCGCCGTTCAGTTTCACGCATTCGGCCTGCACGCCGCGGGCCGCGAAGTGGCGCCGGGTGATCTCGGGATATTTGGTCGCGACCCGCACGTGGCTCCAGGTGGCCGGGTCGTCGGACTCGCTCATCTCCTTGGGCTCGGCCACCACCAGCCGGCAGTGGCCCACACCGAGATCGAGCGGGGCATAGATTTCCGGATAATCGAACTCCATCAGCACGTCGTTGCCTGCGACCCCCAGCTGCGCGCCGCCGAAGGCGACGAACGTCGCCACGTCGAACGAGCGCACGCGGATGATGTCGAGCCCGGGATCGTTGGTGACGAATCGGAGCTGCCGCGAGTCGGGATCGCCGAACGCAGGCTCGGGCACGATCCCAGCCGCGCGGACCAGGTCCATCACTTCGGTCAGGATGCGGCCCTTGGGAAGGGCGAGCACCAGCGGTTCGTTGCCCCGCATGTCACCTCGAAAACCGGCAGTCGGGAACGGGCCCTATTCGGCCTCGTCCAGGGGATGGCAGGGCCGCCGGCTCGTCGTCCACGGCTCGCCAAGGTCTTCTAGATGGCACAGGATGCGGCCGACTTCCAGCCGGATGACGCCGCCGCCGCCGAAGAACAGTACCAGGCGCGCGGGATCGCCCGAATCGCCTTCCTCGTCCGCGGGCTCGACCGCGATGGCAAGAAGCTCCAGCACATCGCAGCCCGGCGGCTTCTTGAGGTCGAGGAGCCTGACGCCCGTCACGTCGTCGAAGACCACCACACAGTTGGTGCGCTCGTACGACTCGCACGGGGCGGCGGCGGGCCCGGAGTCCTTCATGAACTCGGGGCAGTGTTCCCATTTGAACCGCTTGGCCAGCATCACGAAGCGCCGCTCGCCGGGCAGGAACGAGAGGTTCTCGCATTGGACCAACGCGTCCTGCAGGCAGGCGCTGATGACGCTGATGTCTTCCTCGTCGGCGGCGCGGAGCTTCAACTGCTTGGGCATGGGCTATTCCCTGATCCTGTCGATATCGGCTCCGCAGGAAGCCAGCTTGTCCTCGAGGCGCTCGTAACCGCGGTCGAGATGGTAGACGCGGTTGACCACGGTTTCACCCCCGGCCGCCAGCCCCGCGAGGACCAGCGACACGGAGGCACGCAGGTCGGTCGCCATCACCGGCGCGCCGGTGAGCGATTTGACCCCGCGGACCATGGCCGACGAACCATGGACATGTATGTCCGCGCCCATGCGATTCAATTCGGGAACGTGCATGAACCGGTTCTCGAAGATGGATTCGGTGATGAGCGAGGCCCCGTCGGCCACCGCCATCAGGGCCATGATCTGAGCCTGCATATCGGTGGGAAAGCCGGGATAGGGCTCGGTGGTCACGTCGACGCTGCGCAGCCCGCCATCGGCATGGCGCACCTTGACGCCCGAATCGGTGGCGGCGACCTGGACGCCGGCCTGGGCCAGGATTTCGGCCAGCGCCTCGATCAGCTCGTAGCGGGCGCCCACCATCTCGATTTCGCCGCCGGTAATGGCGGCGGCAATGGCGTAGGTCCCGGTTTCGATCCGGTCGGCCACGACCGCATGGTCGGCCCCGTGCAGGCGCGCGACGCCCTGGATTCTCAGCGTGTCGGTGCCGATCCCGTCGATCTTGGCGCCCATGGACACCAAGCAGCGCGCGAGATCGGTCACTTCGGGCTCGCGGGCGGCGTTCACCAGCACGGTTTCGCCGTCGGCCAGGGACGCCGCCATCAGCAGATTCTCGGTCGCGCCCACGGAGACCATCGGGAACAGGATGTGCGCGCCCTTGAGCCCGTTGCGGGCCTCGGCATGGATGTAACCGTCGTCGAGATCGATGTCGGCGCCGAGCTGCGCCAGGCCGCGGAGGTGCAGGTCCACCGGCCGATTGCCGATGGCGCAGCCCCCGGGGAGCGACACCTTGGCCTCGCCGCAACGCGCCAAGAGCGGCCCCAACACCAGGACCGAGGCGCGCATCCTACGCACCAGATCATAGGGCGCCGTGGTGCTTTCGATCCGCTCGGCGGTGAGGCCGAGGACCCGACCCGAATGGCCGCCCTTCACCTCGCCGTTCATGGACAGGTTGACGCCGTGCTGCACCAGGAGATTGGCGAGCGTCGAGATATCGGCCAAATGCGGCAGGTTGGACAGCGTGAGGGTCTCGTCGGTCAAAAGACTTGCGGCCATCAACGGCAAAGCCGCGTTCTTGGCGCCGCTCACATGGACCGTGCCCGAAAGCCTGCGACCTCCTCTGATGCGAATCTTGTCCATGGTCTTCCCGGCGTTCCCTGTCCCCGGCGCTCGGGGCCCGGCGGCAGCATGCTTCGGCAATGCAAGCGGCCTATCCAGCGGCTGCACAGATAGGCCGCGAACGCGCCGATGTAAAGGATCGGCATGGGAAGAAACGCCGGTCTGGGGCTTTGGCGGTGCGGGATTGGACCCGCCGGTCGGGGCCGACCGTTTCGGCTTGGCGGGAGCCGGCGGGATCAGGCCGTGAGGGATGAAACGGGGAAGGACTTGGGGGATCGGCGGGGCGGGCCGGAATCGATGGGTGGCGGGGCGTGGCGGGGGTCAGAGCTTGGGCAGGGTCACACCCTTCTGCCCCATGTACTTGCCCTTGCGGTCCTTATACGAGACCTCGCAGGGCGTTTCCGCCTTGAGGAAGACGAATTGGGCTGCACCCTCGTCGGCGTAGATCTTGGCCGGCAAGGTCGTGGTATTGGAAAACTCGAGGGTCACGTGACCCTCCCATTCGGGTTCGAGCGGCGTGACGTTGACGATGATGCCGCAGCGGGCATAGGTGGATTTGCCGAGACAGATCACCAGTACGTCGCGGGGAATGCGGAAATACTCGACCGTGCGGGCAAGCACGAAGGAGTTGGGTGGGACGATGCACACCGGCTCGGTGCGATCCACGAACCCTTTGGGCGAGAAATCCTTGGGGTCCACGATCGCCGAATCGATGTTGTGGAAGATCTTGAACTCGTTCGAGACCCGCGCGTCGTAGCCGTAAGACGAGAGTCCATAGGAGATCACGCCTTCACGCTTCTGCCGCTCGACGAAGGGCTCGATCATGCCGTGCTTGGCGGCCATCTCGCGAATCCAGCTGTCGGGCATTACGGACATGGGCGGGTCCTTTCTCGAAAGGGCCGTGAGGACAGCGGGCGGCGTGCCGAAAGCAGCGCCCGAACTTACGGCCGTTGTGCCGGCTCGTCCTCTCGTGCCGCCTTGCCTTGCTCGCTTCTCAGGCGGGCCCGTCTTGGATGCTTCGGCGCGCCTTTCTACCGGAAGCAGGCGGCCCCCTCAAGCCGCGCGCGTGCCTGGCTGGCCGGGTTCGCGGCCGCAGCGGGCTCTTGGGCCCACGGGGACGGTCCCATGGGGCCGGCCGGTCTCACTAATCCCCGCCCCGCCCGGTCCCGCGCCCGGCTTGGCGTGCCTGCGCCTGGGCCTTGCGGCGGCGCAAGTTCGCGCGCAGCGCGTCGGCCTGGCGTTCGGTCCTGGCCCTGACTTCGGCCTGCCCCTGCTTCGACAAGGCAGGCTTGGATTTGCCGCCGCGGACCGGGCGTCCACACTCCTGCCCTTTGCTGTCGGATCGCTCGCCCACGGCGTTCTCCACGGCATCAGGAAAAATGATGTGCGGAGATCGTGGGCCGGGCTGGACGCACGGTCAAGATCGGGCCGGACCCGAGCTCAGGCGGCATGGGTCACACGAAGTAACCACATTGAAAATATGGGGAAGGCTAGGCTGCCGGCGAGACAAAACACCGGACGGGCCCAGGCCCTTGAATTTCCGAGGGACGTGAATAAACATTTCCTAAAATTTTATGCAAATTAATATTTAGTTTGTCTTGATATGCTGAAGTGAAACACAAGTAATACAGTGCGATTAACCCGTCTTTAAGGCATAATACTCATACTACGCCTATCGCAGGAGTGATCGTTTCGATCCTTCCTCGATAAAGGCAAACCGCCGGTGACGGTGGGACGCAAAGCTTCCGATCTGGGTTTCGGCCCAGAAAGCGGGGTTGCCGAAAGAGGGACGTAATGCGGGGTCATCCTGTTGCCAAGTCCGTCGGAGAGTACGGTTTCGCACCGAACTTCGGCGGACGCCATGTCGTTCTGATCGCACCCGGACGGGTGCGGATCCTGCGCGCGGCTCCCCCCGCGCGTGTTGGCGACGTGGCAAGCATCGGGGTCGACCCCCGACCAGCGGACCCGGGGCGGCTGCAGGCGCCGTCCCGGTGTTCCGGCTGGGCGATGGCCGCGGAGGGGCTGTCGCCTGGCCTCTACTACCTACACTAACCCCTAGGTAGTTGCAGCTAGCAACTTGGGGCGGCGCTTGCGTCGCCCCATTTTTTTGCGCGCGCGGCGGCGCCTTGCCGAATCCGGCCTGCGACCCGAACGCCGTTCGCGATTCCTTCCTCACGGCGGAGGTGCCGAAGGCGCCAGACGCTTTCCATCGGCGGCCGTACGTTCGCTTGCCATTTCCGGCATGGTCGTGTAACTCTCGCCCGCGCGCTCGTCCTAACGCCGCGCCGCGTCTGCTGCCGTAGCTCAGTGGTAGAGCACGTCCTTGGTAAGGACGGGGTCGGTGGTTCAATCCCACTCGGCAGCACCATCTTTCTCCGCACGATTCTTGTCCATTCTGTTCGAGCGCCAGTATCGCGCCCCGGGCCTCGCGGCGCGTTCCGCCTTCCGTTCGGCCACGTTCGGGGACAGAATGGCGTTCTTCCGTCCCCGGGCCACACAACGGAAATCACGAAGACGCCATGCTGACCATTTACGTCCCGCGCGAGAACCGCGTCACCCACACCGAATTCGCGGCCGGCGAGGCATTGCCGACCGAGACCGTGTGGGGCGACCTTCACGAGCCCACGGCCTTCGAGGTCTCGGCCGTGGAGCACGCCTTCGGCGTCGATGTGCCCACCCGGGATGAAATGAAAGAAATCGAGGCGTCGAGCCGGCTTCGACGCGAGGAGGAAGGCCTTTACATGACGGCGCTCGTTCTGGCGCAAGCGGAATCGGACCGGCCGCTCTGTTCCGCCATCACTTTCATCTTGTCGGCCGACCGCCTGGTGACACTGCGCTACGCCGATCCTCAGGCCTTTCACACCTTCGCCACCCGGATGCAGGCGCGCCCCGCCCAGTTCGCCACCGGCGAAACGCTGTTCCTGGGCCTTCTGGATGCCATCATCGACCGCGCCGCCGACATCCTCGAAAAGATCGGCGACGAGGTGAATGCGCTCTCGCATGCTGCGTTCAGCCAGGAGGCGGGTACCGCCACCAGCCAGAATTTCAAAGGCGTGCTGAGGAGCCTGGGCCATCAAGGCGACCTCATCTCGAAGGCCCGTGAAAGCCTGGTCAGCATGGGGCGCATGATCGCGTTTCTCGCCCAGGCGGCCGATGAGCGCTCCCGCGAGGCCCGTGTCCATTTGGACACGGTGTCGCGCGATATCGCGTCCTTGAGCGACTACGCCACCTTTCTCGCCAATAAGGTGAACTTCCTGCTCGAGGCGACGCTCGGCCTGCTCAACGTGGAGCAGAACAACATCATCAAGATCTTTTCAGTGGCCGCCGTGGTGTTGATGCCCCCGACGCTGATCGCCAGCATCTACGGTATGAACTTCCATTTCATGCCGGAGCTGTCTTCCCCGTACGGCTACCCCTTGGCGCTGGCCGCCATGGTCGTGTCGGCCATCGTGCCCTACCTGTTCTTCCGATTCAGGGGCTGGCTGTAACACGTATCGCTGCAAGATGGGCTTTGTCGTTTCGGCTCGCCGGCGTTGGCCGCTGCTGGCATTTCGGCGGCGTCCGGGTCGGCGATCGTGCCGGAAGTTTTGCGGCCAAGGCCGATTTAAACACTCGGAGGTCAGCGCGCCGGCCCCACGACGTTACCGCCATCGTGGCTGACGAGCCGGTCTGCCTCGCCCGCCTCGGGGGCGGACCGGCACTCGGGCTTGGCGAGCGTGCGGTAGCAATAGATGAGCCCCGGCTGCTCCGCCACTTCGCCGACCGCGATGCGGTCCGCGACGATCTCGGCCCGCGTCGGGGCGTAACCCTCGAACGGGTTGCATGCGGCAAGCCACGCCACGCCGACGGCGCAACTCAAGCGGCCGGCCCACGCGCCGACGGCGGCCATCCCTGACTTCGCTCGCTCCAAGGTCATGGCCGGAAGGCTAGCCGAAATCCTGCGGGGCCGCCAGTAACCCTTTGTTAACCATAATTTATTCGGCACTGGCAGCCTGTTGCCCGGAACCGGTCCGCCGGCGGCTTCCGGACGGTCAGCCGGTCACGTCCACGACGATGCGCCCCTGGACGCCGCCCTTCAGGATCCGGCGCGCGATCTCGGGGACCGCGGCAAGCGGAACCTCTCCCGCCATACGGTCCAGTTGCTCGGCGGGAAGGTCCTGCAACAGTCGGGCCCAGGCCTCGGTACGCCTGGGGAGCGGGCAGTTCGTGACCTCGACGCCCAGAAGATTGACGCCGCGAAGGATGAACGGGAGCACCGAAGCGGTGAAGGTCATGCCCGAAACGTTGCCGGCAGCGACCACGCTCGCCCTCGCCTTCAGGCTGGATAACACGTTCGCCAGCGTCGTCCCGCCCACGGTGTCGATCGCCCCCGCCCAGCGTTCGGGCCCCAGCGGTTTCTTGGCGGCAATGGCCAGCTCGCCGCGCTCGATGAAGCTGGTGGCGCCAAGACCGCGCAGATAGGCGTGGGTCTCCTTGCGCCCGGTCGCCGCGGCGACCTTGTAACCGAGATGGGCGAGAATCGCGATCGCGACGCTCCCGAGGCCCCCCGCAGCGCCGCTCACCAGCACCTCGCCGCCAGCCGGGGTCAGCCCATGTTCCTCGAGGGCCATCACGGCCAGCATGGCGGTAAGCCCGGCAGCCCCGATCGCCATCGCGCGCTTCGGCGTGAGACCGGCCGGCAGGGGAACCAGCCAGTCGCTCCTCACCCGTGCGTAGTCGGAAAAGCCGCCCCAATAAAGCTCGCCCATCCGGAACCCGCCGGCGATGACGATGTCGCCGGGCCTGAACGACTCCGACCGCGATTCCTCCACCACGCCCACGAGATCGACGCCGGGCACGTGGGGGTAGCTCCGCACCACCTTGTTCAGCCCCGCCATCGCCAGCCCATCCTTGTAGTTCACCGTCGAATAGAGGACGCGCACGGTGACATCGGCGCCCTCCGGGGCATGACGGGCGAGTTCGGTGAAGTCGATCTCGCGAATGGCGCCTTCCAGCCGACCCTCTTTGCTTTCCACCACCAGCGCCCGGAACCGAGAGGGCAGGCCCGAGGGGCCCGGTTTCGCGGACGGGCCGGGCTTGATCGGCGGCCAGCGCATCGCCGGCGGCGGCGAGGGCATTATCGGTCCCCGCGGTACCACGCCGACGGGCACGCCGGGCGCGGTCTTGACGGCCCCGGTCCTGACCGCCGTTGCCGGTGGTGCCCCGCCCGGTTCGGGCTTGGCGGCTGGTGAGCCTGGAGGCGGTTTTTTCGGCGAGAGCACGGGCGGCGTACCCGCGGCGGGCCATGCCGCCGGTAGCGTGGCCTTGGCGGGCGCGGCCTTGGGCTGGGAAACGGAAGGTGCCGCGGCCTTGGGCTTCCCCGCTTTCGTCGGTGCGGTTCGTTTCTGCGCCTGTGCCCCCTTCGGGGCCTTGGCCGTCTGGGCTGCCTTGCGCGCCTTGGGCGTCTTCGCCGTCCTGGAGGTCTTGGATGTCTTCGATGCCTTCCTAGCCATGGCTTCCGAGCGTCTCCTGAAAACGAACGAGGCGGCCCGACGGCGGGCCGCAAAGGTCGCCGTCACGCACGACGATGCGGCCGCGGACGATGGTCGCGACGGGCCAGCCCGTGACCTTGGTTCCCGCAAACGGCGTCCATTTGCAACGGCTGGCGATCCAATCGTCGGTGATGGTCGCCGTTCGCTTCAAATCCACGAGCGTCAGATCGGCATCGTAACCCGCCGCAATGCGGCCCTTTCCGGCAATCGCGAAGATTCGCGCGGCTCCGGCACTGGTGAGATCCACGAGGCGCTCGAGCGTCAGGTTTCCCCTGCTCACGTGATCGAGCAGGAGCGGAAGAAGCGTCTGCACGCCCGGCATGCCGGCGGGCGTATTGGGATAGGCAGCGGCCTTTTCCTCGCGCGTGTGGGGAGCGTGGTCGGACCCGATCACATCGACGATTCCTTGCTTCACCGCGCGCCACAGGGCGTCGCGGTGCCGAGAATCGCGGATCGGCGGGTTCATCTGCGCCAGGGTTCCGAGCCTCCGGTAGCATTCGGGCGCGGCGAGAGTCAGGTGCTGGGGGGTCACCTCGACGGTGGCGATGTCGCGGTTGGCCTGCAATAGTTCGATTTCCGAGGCGCTCGTCACGTGCAGCACGTGAACGCGCCGTCCGGCCGCGCGTGCCAGGCGCATCAGCCGCGTGGTGGCGCGAAGCGCCACTTCCTCGTCCCGCCACACAGGGTGCAGGGAGACGTCGGCGTCCGGTTTCTCCACCAGGGCGCGGCGCTCCCTGAGGCGGGCCTCATCCTCGCTGTGCACGGCGACGCGCCGCCTGCCGTTCGCGAGAACGCGGCCCACCATCTCGTCGCTGTCCACCAGCAAACTGCCCGTCGAGCTTCCCATGAACACCTTGATTCCGGCACAACCGGGAAGCCGCTCGTACTCCGCCAAACGATCCACGTTCTCGGCCGCGGCGCCGATATAAAAGGCGATGTCGCACCAGGCGCGGTTCCTGGCCCGCGCGATCTTGTCGGCCAGATCCTCGGGCGTGATGGTGCTGGGCTTGGTGTTTGGCATCTCGAACACCGCCGTGACGCCCCCCAGCACCGCGGCCTTGGTACCGGTCTCGATGTCTTCCTTGTACTCGAAACCCGGCTCGCGGAAGTGGACCTGGGTATCGATGACGCCGGGAAGAACGTGCAGGCCCTTCGCCTCGACGATCTTGGCGGCATCCGCCGATGTCAGGTCGCCGATCTCGGCGATGAGGCCGTCCCGCACCCCGACGTCGGCGGGGAGGATGCCGTTCGGCGTGGCAGCGATCCCGCCTCTGACGATCAGGTCGAACACGCTTCAGCCCCTTGTCGCGGCGCGGACGCGCCGATGGTTCCCCTTGCGCTTTCGGCGTTTCCGCTCATGGCTGCGCAGACAGAGTTTCAAAGACATCGCCGCCCGGGTCCAGCCCCAAAACGTGGTGCCGGTGCCAAAGCGCGTAGAACAGAAGCACCCAGGGGGCGAGCCCGGCGCGATTGCCCGGGCGCGCGAACAGCGCCCTTGCGGCCTCGGGCTTGCAGATGTCCGAGATGGCCGGATCGGCGGCCACGAGCTTCCCGATCTCGTCGCCGCGGCGCGCGATCCATTCCGTGACCGGAACCGTGAACCCGCGCTTGCGCGAGAATGGCCGGGTCTCGGGACACGCCTGCGCGAGCCAGCGCCGAAGCAGCCACTTGCCCAAGCCGCGGCGCACCTTGAGGCGGTCGGGCAGGCAAAGCGCCGCCTCGGCCACCCGGGGATCGAGGAACGGCACCCGGCCCTCGACGCCGTGGGCCATCAGGCAACGATCGAGCTTGGTCAAGAGGTCGTTGGGAAGCCAGTCGGCGCAATCGACCGCCTGGGCGATCTGAAGCTTGGTGCGCGAGGGGGTTTTGGCCGCGACTTCGGCGGCCATGATCCCATCGCGCCAGGCGCGCGGCTCCCGCCTCAGCACCCCGGCGCGCTCCAGGATGCCGCGCGGGCGCAGCGCCCGGCCCCCCAGCCAGAAGGGCCGCATCGCGCTGCGGTAACGGCCATAGCCGGCGAACATCTCGTCGCCGCCCTCGCCGCAGAGGATGACCTTGAGATCGCGGCCGGCGATTTCACCCAGCTTGTAGGTGGGAAGCACGGCGTAATCGGCCGCCGGGTCGTCCATGGCGGCGGCGATCCGAGGAAGGAGCCGCCAGAAATCGGATTCGGAAAATTCCACTTCGACGTGCTCGGCGCCCAGTGCGCGTGCCACCGTGCGGGCATGGGCGCGCTCGTCGGCGACGCCGGTCCCCGAAAATCCGACGGTGAAGGCACGAACGGGCCGGTCGTTCAATCGCGCCATGAGCGCCAGCACCGCCGAAGAATCCACGCCCCCCGACAGGAACATGCCATAGGGCACGTCGGAGCGCTGATGGACGCTCACGCTGTCGGTCAACGCCGCATCGACCCGGCGCAGCGCGTTGGCCTCGGTTTCGACGCGCGGGCCCTCGTCGGGAAGCGCCGGCAGGCGGCGCCGCTCCACGATCCGGCCTGCGACCGCAATCACCGTTTCACCGGGCGCGACGCGGCGGATGCCTCGGAAGATCGTGTTGGTGCCGGTGGTGAATTGGAGTTCCAGCAGCTCGTCACGGCGCTCGGAATCGAGCGCGCGGGATACGAGTCCCGAGGCCAGGATCGCCTGAAGCTCGGACGCGAAGACGAGACCCCGGGCCGTCTCCGCATAGTAGAGCGGCTTGATGCCGAAGGGATCGCGGGACAGTAGGAGGCGGCCTTCGCGCGGATCGTGAATCGCGATCGCGTACATGCCCCGCAGACGCCGCACGTAATCGGGACCGAGCCTGCGATACAGATGGAGCGGCGGCTCGCAATCAGACTTGGTCGTGAACGCAACGTCGGAAAGCTCGCGGGCAAGCTCGATGTAATTATAGATTTCCCCGTTGGCGATCAGTGCGGCACCGCCGGGCTCGAAAATCGGCTGATCGCCGGTCTCGAGATCGATGATGGCGAGCCGTAGATGCGCCATGGCGACATTGCCGGCGGCGTAACCGCCACGACCGTCCGGTCCGCGATGGATAAGCGCGCCCGCCATGGCCGACATGGCGGAGGGATCGGGTGCGCCCTCGCGGGACATGATGCCGGCAATGCCGCACATCAGGGCGCGATCTTCCGGAATAGATCGAGGTAGCGCGCGACCGCCGCCTCGACCGTGAAATCGGACTCGAACCGGGCGCGGCCCGCGTCGGCAAGGCGGCGGGCCAGGGCCTTATCGCCGAGCAGCCGCGCGAGGCCGCCGGCCAAGCCTTGCGCATCGTCGACGGGGACGAGCAAGCCGGTCTTGCCATCCTCGATCAGGAACGACGGCCCCTGACTGGCCGCGGCCACCATCGGCAGGCGATGCATCCATCCCTCCAGCACCACGCTTCCGAGCGGCTCGTGGCGGGAGGGCACGACGAAGACATCGGCAGCGGCGAAGAACGGTCCGGGATCCTCCTGCCAGCCGAGGAACCGCACGCGCTCCGCGACGCCGAGGCGAGCCGCCAGGGCTTCCAGGGATTCTCGTTCCGGTCCGTCGCCCGCTAGCCAGAGATGGACGCCGGGACGAAGCGCGATCGCCTGGAGCAGCACGTCGAAGGCCTTGTTCTCGTGAAGCCGCCCTAACGCGAACACGAGCGGTGCATCATCCGGTGTGGCGAAATCGGACCGGCGGACGGGGGACGGCTTTTGGTCCTCGACGAAATTGGGGATGACGTGGACACGCTCGGCCGGGAAGCCGCCCTTCACGCAATAGGCGGCGATATCGGGAGTGATGCACACGAGATGGTCGCACTGGCGATAGTATTTCGGGTCGTAATACCCGCCGAGCCGCGCCACGTGCGTGAAATCGCCGCCCGGATACGGGCCTTTCCGGCATAGCCGCGTGGCACGGCTCATATAGGTGAGCACGATTCGGGGGCGGAAGCGTTCCACCTCGCGCTTTAGCAGGCGGCGCGTGCGCGTGTCCAAGAGCCCGCCGAAGGGCGCCTCGACGACGTCGATGCCGGCGGCCCGAAGCGAACTCGCGCGCGCACTGTCCGGGCGCATCACGACCCGCTGCTCGACGCCCGCCTTGGAAAGCGCGACGGCAAGGCGCACGAAATGCATTTCGGCGCCCCCGTGTCGCGCCCCGGCGATGGCCTGAAGGATGCGCATCACGGCGCGCCGAGCCTGGGCGAGCAGGGCGACAAGGTGAAAGGCGGGGTCGCGGAACGTTCGCTCATTCGCCGTCGAGCCGCGCCTTGAGATACGACAGGATCGGATAGAGCCCGGCGAAGAGCGCGATCAGGAACCCGTATTGCCCTTCGCGGTAGCCCTTCCGTGTCACGTAGCATTTCCAAAAACGCGAGACGATGCGCCGCAGGTTGTGCCCGAAGCTGCCGATGTCGCCGGAGGCGCGCAGATCCCGCGCGTTCGCCGACGTGTAACGGTTGAGCCGGTCGATCATGTCGGATACGTCGCGGTCCACGTAATGGACCATGGGCGTCGAAAGACGGCGCCTCTCTCCTGAAAGCTCGATTTTCGGGTGCACGCGCTGGAGGCCCCAGCGTTTCGCCCCCGGCGTGAAGAGCCGCACGGCCGAACTCACGCCCGCGGCCCCGGCCCAACCATGGCGCACCAGATGGTCGCCGATGTAATTGTCGAAGGGGATCAGGAAATAGCCGGGTGCGGCGGTTTGGATGACCTCGCGGACTTCGCGCGCCAGTCCGGGCGGCACCCGCTCGTCCGCGTCCACCTCGAGGATCCAGTCCCCCGTGCAGGTGGCAATGCCGAGATTGCGCCGCTCGCCCTCGATCTCGAATTCTCCCTCCACCAGGCGGTCGGTGTAGCGCGCGGCAATCTCTCCTGAGCGATCGGTGCAGCGGTCCAGCACGACCACGATCTCGTCGGCAAACGCCAAGGTGTCGAGGCAAGCGGCAAGCTGCGCCTCCTCGTTGCGCGCCACCACGAGCGCGGAGAGCCGGGGCGCGCTCAACGCCCGGCCCCCCACCTGTGCGGGACTTCCCGCCCCTGTCGTTCGCGTATTTGCTCCATGCCCGGCCCGGAATGGTCGACGGCCCCGCGGGCGCCAAGGCCCGGTCCGGGGCGCGGCTCCTCTTTACCCCAATGAGGACGGAAATGCGACGATCTCGGATCGCCGCCGACCGGCGTGGCGGGGGCGGACCTTGCGGGCAAGGCCGGGTGCTTCTGTCACCCCCTCGTTCCTGCTATCCTCCGGCCCGTTCCGAAAGCGGCATGTGCACGGAATTTCGGACAGGGTGTTGGCTTGGCGCAAGATTCGGAAGGGCCGCAGTGATGTTCGGCATTGGCAAGAAGCGAAACCGCCTTCCCCTGACCGAACGCCTGTTCAACCGCTTCGTCATCAAGTATTACGGCCGCAACCTGTTCGTCGATCTTCAGCTCGCCGCGAAGCGTTCGAGCGTGGATTACGTCCAGGGTCACATGCGGCAGGCCATGCTGATGCGGGACCGCTGGGCCCTGCTGGAATATGCCCTGGCGAAGGCGCCCGAGCGGGGACTGGTACTCGAGTTCGGGGTCGAGCGCGGGGCAAGCATCCGCCTCCTCGCGTCCCGCACGAGCCGCCCGGTTCACGGCTTCGATTCCTTCATGGGACTGCCCGAGGATTGGCGAGGCACCTTCGAGCAGAGGGGCAAGTTCTCCCAGCGCGGCCAAGTCCCCAGTGTGCCGCCCAACGTGACGCTTCATGCCGGATGGTTCTCGGAAACTCTGCCCAATTTCCTCGCCGAAAACCCCGAGCCCGCAGCCTTTGTCCATGTGGACTGCGACATCTATTCCTCCACCAAGACGGTGCTCGATCTTCTGGCCGACCGCATCGGGCCCGGGACGATCATCGTCTTCGACGAGTACTTCAACTATCCCAACTGGGAGGAGCACGAGTTTCGCGCCTTTAAGGAGTTCGTCCACGCGCGAGGCCTCGCCTACGAATACATCGCCTTCGCCGCGAAGAACGGCCACGTCGGAGTGCGCATCTCCGGTCGCAGGACGTGACGTTTCCAGCAGGGAGCGCGCAGTGGCCGTGGTGAAACAGCTCCGAAACCTCGGCCCATGAGGCCGCCCGGCCCTCGTCTCAAGTCACGGCCGAGAAGGAAATGACGGTATGAAAAATAAGGCCGGCCGCGTTTTCGCGTTCGTCGCATGGGTTCTGGCGCCAATCGCGATTCTGGCGACCGAAGGAATGGTGGTCCTCGGTATCCTGGGCGCGTTTCGGTTGTTCTTCGTTGGGGATGTGCGGCGCCGGTTGAAGGCCGAGCTTCGCTCGCCTCTCGCCGGCGTGCTCGCGCTCGCTATCGCCTGGGCTGCGGTGGCCAGCATATGGTCGCCCAACCCATTGGGCGCGCTTCATCTCGCGGCCCGGATCGCCCTGATCTTTCTCGGAGGCTTCACCTTTCTGGGCGCCGTGCGGACGCTGGAGCCGGAGGACCGCCACCGCCTGCTGGGGGTTTTTTGCGCCGCCGGCGTGATCTATCTCGGCTGCCTCGCCCTGGAGCTTGCGGAAAGCGGCGTGGTGACGCGGATCGTGCACGGGCGTTCGCTGAGCGAACCGTTCAATTACGCGTTTCTCAACCGCGGCGCGGTCCTGCTGGCGCTGTTCTCGTGGCCGTTCGCCCACGCGCTCAGCTTGAGATTCGGCGCCAAGGCGGCAGCAATATTCACGATCCTCGTGTTCCTGGTACTGTCGCGGACCATCATGGCAGCGGCGCCGCTCGCCTTTCTGGCTGGCTGCTTGGTGTTCGCGATCGTCCGGTTTCGTCCCCGCCCGGCCCTGCGCGCGCTGGCGGTGGCGCTGCCCCTGTTGATCGTTTTCGCGCCGCCCGCGCTGATACTCACCGGGGCCGCCACGGCCCCGTCGGTGCTTGAAACCGTCGAGTCACTGCCGAAGAAGAGCGGAAGCGCCACCCACCGTGTCCTGATCGCCGAGTTCGCCTTATCCAAAATCGCCGAGCGGCCGTGGTTCGGGTGGGGGTTCAACGCCGCGCGCGCGATCCCGGGCGGAAAGAACTTGGTCATGTCCGGCGGCTACGCGATGCCGCTTCACCCTCACAACGCCGTGCTGCACATTTGGCTGGAACTGGGCTTCATCGGCGCGTTGATCGGGGCCGGCGTCGCGTACGCGGTGCTGAGGCGGCTCGTCGCGCTGGCCGAGGTTCCCACGGCTGCGGCCTTCGCGGCCGCGCTGCTCGTCTCCTATTGCGCGGTGGCAGAGGTGAGTTTCGGCCTGTGGCAGAACTGGTGGGTGGTCTCGATCTGGCTCACCAGCGCCTTCGCGGCCATCCCGATTGCCGAAGAGATCAGCCGGATACAGGCCGGGCGCCCGCCCCAACCCGGGCCTGCTCTATGACCCGGGCCCAAAGATCGCGGGACGCTTTCTCGGCCTTATCGACGCTCAGGCTCTCCATCAGCGTTCCGGTGCGGTGACGATCGTAGCCCGGCCGGCTCAAGATCTCGTCGAAGGAAAGGTCGGTCCGCACGGCCGCCGCCTTTTCGCCCCAGGGCGCGTACAACTCGTCCTTGCTGGGGCCGAAGAGGCCAAGCGTGGGCACGCCGGCCGCGGCCGCCAAGTGCATGAGGCCGGAATCGTTTCCCACGAAAAATGCGCAGCGCTGGAGGCACGCATAGGCCGTGAGCAGATCGACCCGTCCCGCGAGGTCGATGAGGCGGCCGCTTGGAACCGCAGCCCCGACCGCTGCCGCCTGGTCGCGCTCGTGGACTGCGGCGAATACGGCGACCCGCGCACCGGGCAGGATTCCGTCTGTTGCAGTGAGGCGCGCCGCCAACTTCGCAAAGCGGTCCGCAGGCCAGACCTTGCCCGGCCAGTTGGCCGTGGGCCCGAGCGCGATGACAGGGAGCCCCGCGGGGATGAGCCGCGCCGCTTCGTCCTGGTGCCGGGGCAATGTCCAGAGCCGGGGCGCGGGCGGCGAGTCGAGATGGAATGCCGCGCCGAGTTGTCTCATCCGGTGGCCGGCGCGGGCGTCGGGGCGGAAGACGCGCCGCTCGCGAGCCAGCAACAGGTAGGCGATGAGCGATGCGCGGAGGTCCACGACGAGGTCGTATCGGCGGCCAACCAGGCGCGCCCACAAGCCAATCCAATGCAGGCCGAAGGCGCGCTTCTCGATCGGAATGACGCGCTCCAGCCCTGGCACGCCATCGAATAACGGCGCGGCCTGCGCGCCGCACGCGATCGTGAACCGAGCGCCCTTATGCCGATCGACAAGATGGGCGAGCAGGCCCGAGGACAGCACGGCGTCCCCGATCCTCGTGGCAGTAATGAACAATATCCTCACAATCGGTCCCACTCGATAAGATCCCTCCGCCCGGCGCGGCCTGGACAAGGCCAGGCGCGATGAGAGAACGGATGGCCGGGGCGGCTACGCGCCCCGTCACCATCGCGGCTCGACGGCGCATTGTCAAAAGGGAGCCGATGACTTAGGTGATAAGACGCGGTTCGCAGTTTTGGAACGCGGCTAACGAACGGGAAGACTTCGGATGGACGGTCTGAGATACGCGATGCTGCCTGGGCGCGGTGCGCTGGAGATTTCCGGGGCGGATGTGCGCTCGTTCCTCCAGGGCTTAGTGTCCAACGACATCCACAAGGTCGCACCGGACCGCGCGATCTATTCTGCGCTGCTCACCCCCCAGGGCCGGTATCTGCACGATTTCTTCATCGTCCAGGTCGGTTCCGCATTGGTTCTCGACTGCGAGGCCGCGCGCGCCGACGACCTGAGGCGGCGCCTGTCCACGTACAAGCTGCGGAGCAAGGTGGACATCGCGGACGCAGGGCAGCTCTTCGTCATCGCCGCGCTGATGGGCGGATCGGTGTCGGCGGCGCTTGGTTTGGCAAACGAGGCCGGCGCCGCCAAGGCGTTCGCCGGAGGCGCCGTCTACGTGGATCCGCGCCTGGCCGAGGCCGGGTGTCGCGCCATCCTTCCCCGCGAGGGCGCGGGCCGGACGCTGACGGACGCCGGATTCACGGAAACCGGATTCCAGGATTACGAGCGGCTGCGGCTCAGCCTCGGTCTGCCCGACGGCAGCCGCGATCTCGAGGTCGAGAAGGCGATCCTGCTCGAGAACGGGTTCGACGAGCTCCATGGCATCGACTGGGACAAAGGCTGCTACATGGGCCAGGAATTGACCGCCAGGACCCGTTACCGCGGCTTGGTGCGCAAGCGCCTGATGCCGGTCGAGATCGACGGCCCGGCGCCGAAGCCTGGCACGCCGGTCATGCTCGCTGGCAAGGAGGCAGGCGAAATGCGGTCCGCGCTCGACGGCATCGGGTTGGCGCTGATCCGGCTGGAAACATTGGCGGAGGCCGAAAAAGGCGGCGCGGCGCTCCTGTCCGGCACCGCCAAACTTCGTCCGACGAAGCCGGACTGGGCCAGATTCCCGGCAGCCGATGAAATTGGGACGTGATCTGGCCCCAATTGACGCCGGCGTAGCCTCCAAATAACCGCCGGCCAGGGCCATCTTCTGAAGCCAACTCTTGGACGGCCTGCGGCCAATCCGGGTCTTGTCAGCCAATCTTACACTTTTCGAATCATGGTAAACGCGAATCCGCCATTAACGCGTTGAAATTCCATGGTTCTATTGACTTTGCACGGTTCTTGCTTCAGTCTCACCAGAAAAAGAAGAAATAAGAACAAGAACCACGGATGCCTGCGTACTTAACCCATTGTTTTTCCGTCGTCTCCGCGGCGGAAATAGGTGGGTTTGTGCCTTTTATGATTACGGAGGCGTCCATGTTTGACCGGTTGACCAATCTGCGGGATTCCCGCGTTCTTGCGCCGGTTCTTGCCGCGGCTGCGATTGCGGTGTTGGGTTTCTCGGCCGTGCCGGCCAGGGCGGCACTGCTTGAGTTCGATCTTTTTGCCGCCGGCGACAAGCTGGTTACGCGGGACACCAACACCGGTCTCGATTGGCTCGATGTGACCTCAACCCTGGGCCTCAGCTACAATCAGGCGGAAGCCTCCAGCTTCGTCACGGCGCTCGGATTCCGGCACGCGACCGTGGCCGAGGTTCAGGCCCTGTACTCGGATTTCGGGATCGGAATCCAGGACGGAAGCTTCGTCGGCGCTAATTTCGCGGGCGCAGAGCAACTCATTTCCTTGATGGGCTGCACCGACTGTTCCGACTCCCTGTTCGCGTACCAGGGAGGCCTCGCGAACATGGGCGACCCTTTGCTCGCCGCCATTCCATACACCCACGCCGATCTCTGGTATCTGGAGGCGCAATCCTTCTTCGAAACGCCGGTCGGCAAGGGGGACGTGCCGAGCAAGCCGGCAGGCAACTATCTCGTGCGCCTCGATCCGCCCGGGCCGTATGTCGCGGTGCCGGAGCCGATGTCGCTGTCGCTCATTTCCTTCGGGTTGATTGCGATCGGCGCATTCCGGCGCCGTCGCACCGCCGGCTAGAACCTCCGGCAACGGTCGATCACGCGGGCCGGCGGAAGACCGCCAGCTCATGGCCGTACCATAAGCGGTTGACAAGGACATGCCACTCCTCCGGGAGCCCCGCCTGGCCCGCCCACGCGGCGGCGGCATCGTAGGGCACGTACCGGATCCATTGCCGTGCCAGGACCAGGTCGTGGAATCGATTGGCCGCAGCGCGCCATAACGGCCGCGAGACCATGTCCTTGTAGAGAAGCAAGCCGCCCGGGGCCACCCTGGCGGCAGCCGCGGCGAAAAACCCTTGGCGGTTCGCCGACGCCACATGGTGCATCACATCGATGAGCGACACCACATCGAACGTGCCGCCGGGCCAACCCGTGACGTCGTTGCTCCTTACGAATTCCAGATGCGCCTCGGCACCGATGCTTTCGGCCATGGCGCGGGCCGCCGCGACGGCCGCCCCGCTGGCGTCCACGCCGGTCCCGGAGGCGAGCCCGCGAGTGCGTGCAAGAAGGGCCAGAAAGAGCCCGGCCCCACAGCCGATGTCGAGCACGCGCGCGTTGTTCGGCACCACCGCCATCAAGAGGCCGAAAGGCACGATGTAGGGACGATAGGTCATCATCAGCCGCGCCAGGAGCGGCGCGTGCCGGTAGCAAGACGCCGCCAGCGACGACAGATTGGCGGGCGTCCATTCGGTCGGCAAGGTTGGAGCCGGTATCAAGAATGCCTCGTTGCGTAATTTCCGGGGCACGCCGATTCCCCGAATGTAATCCAACCACGCCTATCACACAGGCGGGTCATCCCGCGAGCAGCCGCATGACTTGGTTTGCGTCGCCCGCCCCGACAAGCGGGCGAGACGAAAACGGTCCCAAGTCCGGGACTGTTGGTCCGGGGGGCCAGTCCTTCGTCGGCACCGTTCCAACGCGCCGACGTCAGTCGGCCGATGAATGGTCAATGAACGCCGCGCTCAGGCTTGGTTCAGGGCCATACCTTATAATGGCTCTATTGTTCGATACCAATTCAAACGCGAAGGAGCATGATCATGGCTTGGAACACCCCGAAGATCGTTGAGATCGCCGTCGGCCTCGAGATTAACAGCTACGCCTGCGCCGAAGTCTAAGACCTATTTCACGCCGCAAGGCGTGTTAGGAAGGGCGAGGCCTAGGCCTCGCTCTTCTTGTTTTTGGAGCGGAAGCCCCGCGAATACCCAGCATAGCTTTGCGGCGGGAAAGCGGGTGCGGAAGGAAGGCCGGCTCAGACCCGCCACGCCACCCGCAGCTGGCGGGAGATTTCGGCCAGGCGATCGAAGGGCGACTGGTCGGGGCCAAGTGCGAGCGCCCCGGCGTGCTTCAGCCCTTCGCGACCGTAACGTTCGCGCAGGGCGTCGACGAGCCAGTGCGCGGCCTGGGCTTGGCGCTTCAACACCAGGCGCCCCTGGTCTTGAAGCCACGCCCAGTGGTCATCGATGGCCGCGATGAGGTCATCGATGCCCTGGTTTTTGAGCGCCGACACGCTCAAGACCTTGGCCGGCCACGGCGATAGTTCTCCCGCCGTCACCTTGATGGCCGATTTGATGTCGGCACGGGCCTGACGCGCCGCCGATTCCATGTCCGATTTCGTCACCACCACGATGTCCGGAATCTCGACGATCCCCGCCTTCATGAATTGAAGCGAATCGCCCGAGCCCGGCTGAACACAGAACACGACGGTGTCGGCCACGCCGACGACATCGGTTTCCGATTGGCCGACGCCGACGGTTTCGATCAGCACCACGTCGTAGACCGCGCGCATCAGGACCATCGCGGCCACGGTGATCTCGGCCAAGCCCCCCAGGCGGTCCCGAGCCGCCATCGAGCGCACGAAGACGCCCGCGTCCTCGGGGTCGGTCTGAAGCCGGATCCGATCACCCAGTAACGCGCCCCCGGTGATCTTCGAGGATGGATCGACGGCGATCACGCCCACGCTCCGGCCCTGTTTTCGAAGCCTGGTGATGACGGTGGCGAGAAGCGTCGATTTGCCGACGCCCGGGGGACCGGTGACGCCGATCACGTGCGCACGCGGCGCCGCAAACGCGGCGCTCAGCAGGGCCAGCGTGACGACGGCATCGCCCGCGGCCTCGATTTGGGCCAGCGCCCTTGCAAGCGCCGCTTTGCCGCCGGCCACCAGGTCTTCGAACGTGATCGGGTCCGCGCTCTTCATGGCCGTCAGTCGTCCTCAGCCACGGGTGTCAGGCGGGCCTGGGCGGCGGCCAGGCGCGCGATCGGGACCCGGTAGGGCGAGCATGACACGTAATCGAGGCCGGCTTCCTCGCAGAATCGGATGGAATAAGGATCGCCGCCGTGCTCGCCGCAGATGCCGATCTCCAGATCGGGTCGCGTCTTCCGCCCCCGCGCCACTGCGATCTTCATCAGTTCCCCGACACCGTCCACATCCAAAATGGCAAACGGATTGCGCTCCACGATTCTCTTTTCCTCGTAGGCCTTCAGGAACGTTCCCGCGTCGTCACGCGACAGGCCGAAGGCGGTCTGAGTCAGGTCGTTCGTGCCGAAGCTGAAGAACTCCGCGGTCTTGGCGATCTCGCCCGCGAGCAGGCAGGCCCTGGGGAGCTCGATCATGGTCCCCACGTGGTATTCGATCTCCGTCTTGGCGGATTTTGCCACCTCGACCGCTACGCGGTCGATCATGTCCTTGATGATGTCGATCTCCCGGCGGGTGGCGACGAGCGGCACCATGATGTGGGGCGTCACGGGTCGTCCCGTCTCGTGCGCGACTTTGGCCGCGGCCTCAAAGATCGCGCGCGTCTGCATCTCATAGATTTCCGGGTGCGAGATGCCGAGCCGGCAGCCCCGATGTCCCAGCATGGGATTGACTTCAGCGAGCTTCTCGGCGCGGGCGCGCACCTGGTCGACAGTCTTTCCGGTAGCCGCCGCCAAGTCCGCGAATTCACCTTCCGAGCGGGGCAGGAACTCGTGCAACGGCGGATCGAGGAGCCGGATCGTAACCGACCGGGCACCCATGATGCGGAAGATCTCCGCGAAATCTTCCCGTTGCATCGGAAGGATCGTTGCCAAGGCTTTTTCGCCGGCCTTCCGGTCCTCAGCCATGATCATCTGACGAATGGCGGTGATCCGATCCTTGGCGAAAAACATATGCTCGGTGCGGCACAGCCCGATGCCCTCGGCCCCAAAGCGCTTGGCCGTCCGGGCGTCCTCGGGTGTGTCGGCGTTGGCGCGCACGCCCAGGCGTCGAACCGAATCCGCCCATTCCATGAGGCGACGGAAATTGTCCGACAATTGCGGTTCGACGGTAGGGATCGTGCCCAGCATCGCCTCGCCGGTGGCGCCGTCGATGGTGATGACGTCACCGCGCGCAACCGAAACCGGGCCGCAGCGGAATGTGCCCGCCTTCTCGTCGATTCTGAGATCAGCGGCGCCGGCGACGCAAGGACGGCCCATGCCGCGCGCCACCACCGCCGCATGGCTCGTCATGCCGCCCCGCGCGGTGAGGATTCCGCGGGCGGCGTGCATGCCGTGAATGTCCTCCGGACTGGTTTCGGGGCGGACGAGGATGACAGGCTCCCGTGCGCCCCGTTCCACGGCCTCCGCCGCCGTGAACACCACCGCACCCGAAGCGGCGCCCGGCGAGGCCGGCAGGCCGCGCACGATGATCTTCCGTTCGGCCTTCGGATCAAGGGTCGGATGCAGCAATTGATCGAGCGAGCGGGCCTCGACTCGGCGCAAAGCTTCTTCCTTGTTGATCAGGCCCTCGTCCACCATCTCGACCGCGATCCTTATTGCCGCGGCCGCGGTGCGTTTGGCGGTGCGGGTCTGAAGCATGTACAGCCTGCCTTTCTGCACCGTGAACTCGATGTCCTGGACGTCGCGGAAATGGAGCTCGAGTCTGCTGCGCATGTCTTGAAGCTGGGCGAACACGTTGGGCAGCGATTCCTCCATTGACGGCGTACGCATGCCTTCGGCTTGCCGCGCCGCCTTGGTGATGGGCTGGGGCGTGCGCAAGCCCGCCACAACGTCCTCACCCTGGGCATTCACCAGGTATTCGCCGTACATGACGTTTTCGCCCGTGGACGGGCTGCGGGTGAATGCCACGCCGGTGGCGCAGTCCTCGCCCATGTTCCCGAACACCATGGTTTGGACCGATACCGCGGTGCCCCAATCGTCGGGGATGTGATGCAGCTTGCGGTAGGTTACCGCGCGCGGCACGCGCCACGACTCGATGACAGCCGCGATGCCGCCCCATAGCTGTTCCAGCGGGTCTTGGGGAAACGGGCGCTTGATCTCGGCGACCACCTTGTCCTTGTAGGCGGCCGCGATCTCGTTCAGATCGCCGGCGGTGAACTCTGTGTCGGCGGAAAGACCGCGCTCTTCCTTGCGCAGCCCCAGGATTTCCTCGAAATGGTGGTGGTCCACGCCCAGGACCACGTCGGCGTACATCTGGATGAAGCGGCGGTAGGAGTCATATGCGAACCGCGGGTCCTCGGAATGCTCGGCGAGCCCTTCGACCGTTTCGTCATTGAGGCCGATGTTCAAGACCGTGTTCATCATCCCCGGCATCGACGCGCGGGAGCCGGACCGCACGGACAAAAGGAGCGGGTTGTCGCGGCTGCCGAACTCTGCGCCGGTTTGCTTCTCGACCCGCGCAAGCGCCTTCGCCACCTCCTCCTTCAGGCCGGGTGGAAACGTCTTCTCATGTTCGAAATACCAGTTGCATACCCCGGCCGCCATCGTGAAACCCGGGGGAACGGGTAGGCCCATGCGGCTCATCTCGGCGAGGTTCGCGCCCTTGCCGCCCAGATCGGACTTCATCGCGGGGCGG
>JBAVNO010000164.1:0-20323 GCA_049691095.1 Alphaproteobacteria bacterium
CCAGGCTGGCGCGCGTCCCGGTGCTTCTCGACGGGTATGTGTGCACGGCCGCCGCGGCCGCCCTTGCCGTCGCTGCGCCCGGCGCGCTCGATCACTGCCGCGTCGCCCACGTATCGGCGGAACCCGGCCACCGGCTGCTGGTCGAGCGGCTGGGCACGCCGCCGCTGCTCGATCTCGGGATGAGGCTTGGGGAGGGCACGGGCGCCGCGCTGGCGCTTTCGCTGCTCAAGGGCGCGGTCGCGTGTCACACGGGGATGGCGACGTTCGACGAGGCGGGCGTCAGCGGCAAGGGCGATCCGGAGTGACGCTGTTACCCCGGCCGGTGTCGATCACGGCGCCGGTTGGCCGCTCTCGTTTTCCGGCGTCGGGCCGGCGCTGGGCGCGATGTCGCCGGCGGCATTACCGGCGCCATTACGAACGGCATCGGGCCGCAAGGGCAGGCCCTTGGCCCGTTTCGCCTCGATCTCCGCGATCGTCTTTTCCAGCGCCACCGCCCGGTAGGGTGTGGGCGGATGCTGCGCCGCCAGGCTGTCGGCAAGGGAATCCGGATGGCTGGCGCCGACCCGGCGCCAGAAATCGGGCGCGCCCGAAATCGCGAAGCCGGCGCGGGCCAGGATGTAAAGGCCGACGTAATCGGCCTCGGCCTCTTCGTCCTGGGCCGGATTGCGGCCGCCGCCCCGCGCGAACAATCCCTTGGTGTCGAGGCCCAGCACGAAGGTGGCCAGCATGTCCACGACCGTGCCGGGAAGGGCCGAGACCGACGGTCCGCGATCGTGCTTCAAGACGTTGTGCGCGAGCTCGTGGGACATGACCAGGGCGAGGTCGGTGTCGCTGGAGGCAAAACGCAGCATGCCCTTGGTCACCACGATTCCCTTTCCGTCGGCATAGGCGTTGATCGAATCGGACAGGCCGATGAAAAGCTCGTAGCCGCACACGGGAACCGGCGCCACGGTGATGTCGCGGCGCTCGGGCGCACCGTCCTTGGCGGCCGCCCCCTCGTTTCCGTCGGCCCCGTCGTTTCCGTGCGCGTTATCGCGCTCGACCGTGACGGTAAGCGGCGCGACCTTCGCGCTACGCAAACGCGCAACCAAGACCTTGCCCGCGTCTTCGGCCGGCACGACCGTTTGTCCGTCCACCGCCACGATCCGATCGCCGGCTGTTAGTCCGGCGCGCGCGCCCGGCGAGCCGGGGACGACGTGGACGATCTGCGGCGTGTCGGACAGGTGCAGCATCAGGGCGGCCTGCTCCCGCACTTCCTCGCGGAAGCTGGACCGGGTGGCCACGTTGACTCCGAAACCGGGCGCGATCTTGTCGGGGCAGAGGTCGGCGGCGGCCGCCGTGACGGCGAATCCGACGTCGAGAAGGCGCCCGTGGTCGCCCAGCATCTCCTGCACCGCCAGGCGCTGCTGGTGGTGGGCCTCGGCGGCGAGCTCGCTTTCGGCCACATGAACCGGTCCCGTCGGTGCGCTGTCGCACCCGGACAAGCCCCATCCGGACAAACCGAAGAGGGCGGCGGTCGCAAGGCCGGAGATAAGCGGGCGGTGGGCCATGGCGGCACTCTAGCCGCCAATCGTTAACCGCGATTTACCAATGGGATAGGCCGGAAGCCGGGCCAAGCGGCCTATTCGGAGATCTGGAGCAGGAGGCCGCGGTGCCGGGCGATCTTGAAGCTGAGCAGGAACGCGCCGACGCCGACGGCGATATAGACGAGGTCGATGACCAGGCCGCCCGTGAACAGATCGAGGCGGAACCGGTGTTCGAACATCACCGCCCGCATGCCCTCGAACACGTAGGATGACGGCAGAATCCAGGCCACCGGCTGCAGCCAGCCGGGAAGCGTCGCGATCGGGTAGTAGACGCCGCTGAAGGGCGCGATGGCGAAGATCAGGAACCAGGCCATGCTTTCCGCACCCAATCCGAATCGCAGCACGACGGCGCAGACGAACAGCCCGATCGCCCATCCCATGACGAGCAGGATGGCGAAGAACGCGATGAGCGGAAAGCCGAGCGTGAAGATCGAATAGTGGTAGAGGGGAATCGCCAGCAAGGCCGCCGGCACCAGGCCGATGAGGGTACGCAGCAAACTCAGGAGGAGAACCGCGGCCACGAGCTCGAGGGGCCGGAGCGGCGTCACGAACAGATGGCCGAGCTGCCGCGACCACATCTCCTCCATGAAGGACAGCGAAACGCCGAGCTGCGAGCGGAACAACACGTCCCACAGCAGCACCGCCGCCAGCAGCACGCCCGTGGCCTGCATCACCCACGAGCTGTTGGTGACGAAGAACTGGGTGATGAAGCCCCACAGGATCATCTGCACCACCGGCCAATAGGCCAGCTCCAGCACCCGCGGCCACGAGCCGCGCAGCAGGTAGAGGTAGCGCAACACCATCGCCCAGACGCGGCGCGCCGACAGGCCCGGGCCGCCGCCAAGCCGCATGTCCTCGACGGTTGCGGCGCGCGGGACTTGGGTCACTGCGCCGCTTCCGGGGCACTGCGGCGCTCCCGCGAGATGTCGAGGAAGACATCCTCCAGGCTGTCCCGGCCGTACCGGGCGATGAGGTCATGGGGCGCGCCGCGGTCGACGATCCGGCCGCGCCGCAGCATCATGACGTAATCGCATATGCGCTCCACCTCGGACATGTTGTGCGACGCGAGCAGGATGGTGGCGCCGGTGCGCCGCTGATAGTCCTTCAGGTAATGGCGCACCCAATCGGCCGTGTCGGGATCGAGCGAGGCGGTGGGCTCGTCGAGCAGCAGCAGCGCCGGCTCGTTGAGCAACGCCTTGGCCAAGGCCACACGGGTCTTCTGGCCGGCCGAAAGCGTGCGATGCGGCCGCTTCAGGAACTCGGTGATGTTGAGCTCGGCGGCCACGGCCCGGATGCGTCCCTTGATATCGGGCAGCCCGTAGAGGTGGCCGTACACGGTCAGGTTTTCGGCCACGGTGAGGCGGCCCGGAAGGTCGACATAGGGCGAGGAGAAATTCATGCGCGGCAGGACGCGGTGGCGGTGGCGCAGCATGTCCTGGCCGAACACGCGAATCGTGCCCGAGCTGGGCAGCAGCAAGCCCAGCAGCATGGCCAGCGTCGTGGTCTTGCCGGCGCCGTTTCCACCCAGCAGGGCCGCGGTGGCGCCGCGCGCGACCGTAAAGTCGATACAGTCGACGGCCAGCACGTCGCCGTACCGCTTGGTCAGGCCGTGAACCTCGATGACGGACTCGGGCATCGCCTCAATATGGCGAGCCGGTCCCGGCTGGGGAAGTGGCCTGGGGGAAGGGCCGGGGCCAGGGCCGGGGCCGGGGCCAGGGCCAGGGCCGGGGTCAGGGCCGGGGCCAGGGCCGGGGTCAGGGCCGTGATGAGGGAACGGCCAGAAAAGGCGCGTTGGCCCCGCACGGGGCCATAAGCTGCGCTATAATGGCCATGCGATCGAAGCCGATCGGGTGCAGGGACGGAGATCTTCGGGCGCGGTCCCCTCGGGGCGCGCCGCCCTCACGCCGACCGTTGGGAATGGATAGGACACGAGCGTGACGGCCGACACCGTTTTGGCCCATTCGGACTACGCCAGGCTTCTGCACGCCGGACTCAGGATCCGGACGCTGGCGCTCATCCGCTGGATCGCCGTGGCCGGCCAGCTCACGACCATCCTCATGGTCCAATTCGTCTTTGGCTACCGGTTGCCCTTGGTTGCGGCCCTGGGGGCCGTGGCGGCGCTGGCACTGCTCAACGTGTGGTCCATCAACAGCCGTCGCGGGCGCACCCGGTTCAGCGACGTGGAGGCCACCTTGTCGCTGGCATTCGACGTGCTGCAACTGAGCCTGCTTCTGTTCCTGACGGGCGGCCTGGAAAATCCGTTCTCGGTGATGGTTCTGGCGCCGGTCACCATCGCCGCCACGATTCTCCCGCCCCGGGGTACGCTGGCGGTGGGGCTGTTGGCGGCCTTGTGCGTGACCTCGCTGTTGCTGTGGCACCTGCCTCTGCCGTGGAAGGGCGCGCCGTTCGCCATACCGCCCACCTTCACGATCGGTCTTTGGGTCGCGCTGGTGCTCTCGACCGGGCTGCTCGCCGCCTACAACTGGAGCCTGGCCGAGGAGGCGCGGCGCCTGGCCGAGGCGCTGAACGAGACGCAACTGGCGCTGGCCTACGAACAGAACGTGTCGTCGCTCGGGATGCTGGCGGCTTCCACCGCACACCGACTGGGAAGCCCGTTGGGGACGATCGCGGTGATTGCAAAGGAGATCGCCAACGAATTGCCTCCGGACAGCCCGCATCGGGACGACGCCGCCCTGCTGATGAGCGAGACCAAGAGGTGCCGGCAGATCCTGGCCGAGCTTGCCGAGCGGCCGGAGCAATCGGACGGACCGCTGTTCGCGCGGCTTCCCTTCACGGCGCTCGTCGAGGCCGCCGCAAGCGCCCACCGCGATAGCCGCATCAGGACCGAGATGCCGAGCGGGCCGGCCGAAGGCTACGGCAATGTGGCGATGCCGATGGTGCCCAATAGCCCGGAAATCATCCATGGGCTGGGGAGCCTGATTCAGAACGCGATCCAGTTTGCGCGGTCCCGGGTCACGGTTTCCGTCATGTGGACGCCCGAGGAGGTGACGGTGGAGGTCTTGGACGACGGGCCCGGCTTCTCGCCCTACATCCTGTCGCAAATCGGGGAACCCTATGTTTCCAGCCGAAAATCGGTGAATGGCCACATGGGACTTGGGGTTTTCATCGCACAAACGCTCCTTCAACGAACCGGCGCCGTGCTATCCTTTGGAAATCAAGTCCAGCAAGGGGGCGGAGCGGTCGCGACGGTCCGCTGGTCCCGGCAAGTCTTGGAGCACGTCGGGGTGTGAGCAGGGAACCTGACGATATGAGGCGATCGGGCGAAACGTTCGGACCGGAGTCGGACGATCAGTCCGCACTGGCTCCGGGCGCCGAGGCCTCGCTGCTGATCGTGGAGGACGACGCGCCGATGCGGAACCGCTTGGGGCGCGCGTTGGAGCGCCGCGGTTTCAAGGTGGTGCTGGCCGAGTCCTTCGCCGAGGCCAAGGTGCGGATCGCGGAGATTCCTCCGGCCTACGCGGTCGTGGACATGAAACTGTCGGACGGTTCCGGTCTCGACATCGTGGCCGCCTTGCGGGAGGCGCGTCCGGATACGCGCATCGTCATGCTGACAGGCTACGGCAACATCGCCTCTGCGGTGGCGGCGGTGAAGGCGGGCGCGATCGATTACCTTTCCAAGCCAGCGGACGCGGACATGGTGACGGCGGCGCTCCTGACCACCGGACAGCTCTTGCCGCCGCCCCCGGAACAGCCGATGTCAGCCGAACGTGTGCGCTGGGAGCATATCCAGCGCGTCTTCGAGCAGTGCAGCCGGAACGTTTCCGAAACCGCGCGGCGGCTCAACATGCATCGCCGCACGCTGCAGCGCATTCTGAATAAACGTGCGCCGCGGTGACGGCGCGCCGTCCTCGAAAAGAGCTGCAATCGACGGAAAAAATACGCGGTGAGCCCCGAGCCTTACATCGCGCCGGCGATGTAGCGTAGCCCGACGATGGCGCCGATGCCGGCAAGCACGATGGCGCCCAGCGTGAGGGTCAGGACGATGGGGCTGAAGCCGGAACTTTTCGCGTCCGGACTTGGCGCGTCGGTTTTCTTGAATTCGCCGGCCGGCGCCTTCTTGGCCGCTTTGGCTTGAGCTTCCTGGCGCACCGCCTTCTGGTGTTCCAGGGCCTCGGCGTTCGATTCGTCGACCTTGGCGGCGCGGAAAACGGTCTTGTTCAGAATCTTGCCCGAGTCCGAATCGAACTTCTCCTCGACCACGCGAAGCGCGGCGAATCGCCCGGTGCCCTGAAGGCGCTGGGCCTCGTAGACGGCAATCTCGCGATCGTCGTAGACCGAGTCGATCTTCCACTGACCGGCGCGGTAGGTGTGGATCTCGTAGCTGACGAATTGGGTCACGGCCGCCCCCGCGATGGGGCCGTTCCGGCGCTATGGCGATGGATTTTGCGGCTCGTCATGGCTCTGTCAGGTTTGCGTGACGATGCGGCAATTGGCGGCGCACAGCAGATGATCGATCGTTTTCCCGTCATCGGCGAGCGGCAGCACGATGCTGCGGTAGAGAACCTTCCGGCTCCTGGCGTCGGTGAACTCGCCCCCCAGCGTGATCGGGACCATCTTCGCGAGCACCTGCTTGTAGTACGACATCGCCCGCCCCGGCAATGTGTCGGGCGCCGCCGCCGAAAGCGGCTTGCCCGTCAGATCCTGGCCGCCGTCCCCGCCGATGGCGGTGCCCATATAGCTGATGATGGGATCGGAATTCGGCCCTGCGACCGCAAGCAGCGCGCAATAGGACCACATGTCGGGGATGGCGTCCTTGTCGATGTCGGCCAGCGCCGGAAAGCTTTCGTCGCCGCCGATCTCGCGCCAATACTTCAGCAGGCGCAAGACGAGCCGCCGTTCCATGGGATTGGGTTTCCCGCCGCTGGCCGTCTGGTTCTTTGGCTGGTCGTTCATGGTCTTGCCGCCTCTCAGGGGCGCCGGTGCGGGTCCGCCATCCCCTGGTAGCGGATCATCGTTAATACAACGTAAAAACGACGCCGAATGTGCAGCCGTCGGAGCGCCGGAAGGGTCCCTCGCTGCGCCAAAATAGACCGCAATATCCATGGGTTGGCGCCGCGCCCCGGCTCCCGATCGCTCCTCGCGTCGTGGTTGCGTTCAAGGCGGACCCGGCTTGCGTCGACCAGCCGGGCCGGCGCGACGGCACGCGCGGGGACGGCGCGCGAGGATCGCACCCGGCCGTCACTGCGGGCGGTGCAGCCACCAGTGATCTTCGTTGATGGAATAGTACGGCCGGTAGTGGTGGATGATCTCGGCGCTCACCACTTCGGGGATCTGGTTGTCGAGCACGTACGCCTTGGCGTCGAGGTAAACGACGAGAATGGCGTGGGGGAGCTGAAGATTGAGATCCTGAAGGACGACCACCCGCATCTCGTCCTTGTCGAATCCGAGTTCCCGCAGCGAATAGTACTTCGCGATGGCGTAATCCTCGCAGTCGCCGTCGATATCGAGGAACTGCTTGGGCGTCGCCCAATAATCCGGGACGTGATAGTTGACCGGATCCAGCACGTAAGGATGGTTGTTCACGTAATGGTTGACGTTCTGCAGCTGCGCCAAGCTGTCTTCGCCGCGAAGCGTTCCCAGGAACGCGCTCCATTCTGGGAGACGGCACGAGACCATCGTGTTTGCCGGACACGGGCCGTTTTCCCCGCTCCGTTCCTCGCCGTAACGCTCGACGACGCCGAGCCATTTCGGGAACGTGGCCAGATTTTTCGATTCGATCTCGCGGGTTCCGAACAGCTGCGGATAGGCGTGAGTCGCCGGCGCCGCAGGGCCGGCGCTCGCCCATGACGGCATGAGAGCCGGAACCATGAAAGACGCGGCCACGAGGAAGGCGGATCGAAGGGCGGTTCTCCGTGTCGCGATCCGGAATCGTTTCGCCATGACTCGTCGTCCATGCGGGGAACGCCGCGGCCCGGCCGGGTAACCGGCGTCGTTTCTGCGGCGGACACGAGTCTAGTAAGGTTCGATTAATAATCCCCTAACCACTCCGCGGCATGCTGCCCCTAGTCAGCCGCGCGGCACCGAAGGCCGAACCCACGCGGCGACATGACCCCGACCGCAACCTGGAAGCCGTAATGGCGCGCTCCACAGACCAACCCGCGATCGGAAGCGCCCCGAGAACCGTGGGCCTCACGTTCACGGCGCTGGCGATCGGACTCTTCGCCGCCGCGGTCATCGGCGTCCTGATGGTGGTCCGGCTGGTGGACTCGGAGCGGGACCGCGACCTGCACGCCTGGCAGGTCCGGCTCGGCATCGTCGCCGACAGCCGCGCCGCGGCGGTGACGTCGTGGACCGAAGGGCAATATGCGACGCTGCGGGCGCTGGCCGAGAACGCGTCGCTGCAGATCTATCTGACCGAACTTGCGGCGGCGCGCGGCGATCCGGCCAAGGCGACGACGGCCGCGGCGCAAGCGGGCTACCTGCGCAACCTTCTGACGGTGACGGCGTCGCGCGGCGGGTTTACGGGCAAAGCCGCGGGACCCCAGGTCGATGCCAACGTGGAACGCACCGGCGTTGCCGGCGTCGCCCTCGTCGCCATGGACGGAAGCATTCTGGTCGCCACCTCCGACATGCCACCGATGGCCGGTGCCTTGGGCGGGTTCGTCGCGGGGCTTGCGCCCGGCACGCGCGGCCTCGCCGGCCCTTATCCCGGGCCGTCCGGCCGGCCGACCATGGCGTTCGCGGTTCCCATCTTCGCCGTCCAGGGCGATCCGGTGGCCAGCCAGCAGGTCGGCCTCGCGGTGGGCGTCAAGGAAATCGAGGACGACCTCTATCCGCTGCTGCGCCAGCCCGGGGCGACGGAAAAGACCGCCGAAACGCTGCTGGTGCGAAGCGACGGCACGGTGATCGAATACATCTCTCCGCTGGCCGACGGGACCAGGGCGCTCGGCCTCAAATTGGCGATGAGCACGCCGGATTCCGCCGAGGCTTTCGCGATTACGACGCCCGGGGGCTTCGCCCTCAAGACCGATTACCGCAACCGTCAGGTCCTGGTCGCGAGCCGCAGGCTCGAGGCCGCGCCGTGGACGCTCGTGCACAAGGTGGACCGGGCCGAAGCGCTGGGCGAAAGCGATGCGCGGGCCGCGCGGCTCCTCAGTATCTTCCTGCTTGCGATCGCCTGTGTGGCCGCCGGCGTGCTGGCGGCGTGGTGGCAGGGCTCGTCGCGGCGCGCGCGCGAGGCGGCGCAGTCCTATCGCGATCTCGCGGCGCGCTTCGAGTCCCAGAAGAAGCTGCTGCAGCTCGTGACCGACAGCCAGCCGGACAGCATTTTCATCGTCAACAGCGACGATGACCGGATTCGGTTCGCGAACCGCGCCGTCGCAAAGGGCGCGGGAACCGCGGCCGCGGATCTCGTGGGCAAGACGCTGGCCAGCGTGTTCGGGCCCGATGCCGCAAAACGCTACCGCATCCGCAATCGCCAGGCGGCGGCGGCCGACGTGGCCATATCGGCGGTGGACCGCGCCGGCGAAGGCGAACAGATGCGCGTATTGCACACGGAGCACATCCCGCTTGCCGCCACCGCCCACGAGCAGGCGGGCGTGCTGGTGGTGGAAAGCGACATCACCGAGGCCGTCACGGAGCGCGAGCGGCGGGAACGGATCATGCGCCAGCTCGTGAAGACGCTGGTGGCCGCCATCGACCGGCGCGATCCCCACTCCGCCAACCATTCGGTCCGCGTCGGCCGGCTGGCGCGGGCCACGGCCCTGGAAATGGGGCTGGACATGGTGGCCGCCGAAGCGGCCGAGATCGCGGGCAATCTCATGAATCTGGGCAAGATCCTGGTGCCGCCGGAGCTGCTCACCAAGGTCGGCGCGCTCGACCCCAACGAGCTGCGTCGGGTGCGCGAGAGCCTTCAGACGACCGCCGAGCTCCTGTCCGGCATCGAGTTCGACGGGCCGGTGCTGGAGACGCTGCGCCAGTGTCAGGAACACGTGGACGGCAGCGGCTGGCCGCGCGGGATTGCGGGCGACGACATCGCCGTGACGGCGAGAATCGTGGCGGCGGCCAACGCCTTCGTGGCGATGGTGAGCCCGCGTTCCTATCGCGCCGGCGTCTCCATAGACGACGCGCTCGCGGCGCTGCTCGCCGGAGTCGGCAAGACGTTCGACCGCGGCGTCGTCGCGGCCCTGATCAATCACATGGACAATCGCGGCGGGCGCGCGCAGTGGGCGGCGCTGGACGCGTTGCCGGCGGCGGGCTGAGGCCTGCGTCGCATCGGAGCGGAGGTATACCCGTGACCCTGAACGTCCAGCTTCAGAACGGCGTGGTGCTGGGTTTCCCGACGCCGATGGTGCGCCATCCGGTGGCCGAGGCCGAGACGATCAACGGCGCGCTCAAGGCCGCGATCCTGAAGCGCGCGCGCAAGACGGAGGGCACGCAGCGGCACAATGTCGGCGTATGGCGTTCGGAGGACGACTTCCTCAGCTGGCCGGTTGCCGAGATCGAGGTGCTGAAACAGGCGATCAACCGGGCCGTGGCGCAATTGACTCAATTGTCCATGGGCGCCAGCGGCAAGATGGTGCGCGGCGAAATGAACGCCGTCGCCTGGGCCAATGTCTGCCGCGCCGGAGGCTATGTGAAACCCCATACGCATCCCCTCTCGACCTGGTCGGGCGCCTATGTCGTCGCCGGCGAGAAGGAGGTGGAGGGGCACCCGGACAGCGGCGTGCTCGAACTCCTCGATCCGCGGCCGGGCGTCGATCTCCTGAACACCCCCGGCGACCCCTATGGCGGGTCGTTCAAGGTGCAGCCCATTCCCGGTCTTCTCGTCGTCCATCCCTCGTGGCTGGTGCACTTCGTCAACCCCTATTTCGGCCGCGCCGAGCTGATCACGGTGGGGTTCACGGTGTTCGTGAAGGGCGTGAGCCTGGTCGACAAGGAGGACGCGGCGCAAGCCGCCGAATAAGATCGGGCGCGTACCGCCGCATCCGCTCCCATCCGTTCCCAAGAGAGCGCGGCCAGAACGGCACGCATCTCTCGCCGGTGCGGCCCGCGCATCCCGCTCCAACGCCCTCTCCCGTTTCGTCGCAGCGCATTCCGCGCCCATCCTTCGTCGTGGCGGTCGCGCGCATATGGCGCTAAAGTCGGGGGCCTGCGCGTGGGACGAGGGGGACCGGTATGCCATACGACCACAGGGGAACAAGACGCCGTATTGGCGGTGGCCGCGCCCGCGGCGTGCAGATTTGGGCGGGGATCGGTGTGGCGCTGGCGGCGCTGAGCCTGCTTGCGGCGTGCGAAACGCCACCCAAGAAGCCGCTTGGCACCGTCGGTCACATCGAGGGCTTCTTCGGCGAAGTCGCCGGCGATGAGCCCACCTCGGTGCGCGTCGCCGAGGAGGTGCTTTCGGCCGGCGGGACGGCCGCCGACGCCGCGGTCGCCATGAGTTTCGCGCTGGCGGCGACTCTGCCGTCCCGCGCCAGTCTCGGCGCCGGCGGCATTTGCCTCGTGCGCGACAATCCCACCCAGGCGACCCAGGCGCTCGAATTCGTTCCCAAGGCCTCGAGCGAAGGTGCCGGCGACAGCGCCATCCCGGTGGCGATCCCCGCGCTGCCCCGCGCGATGTTCGCGCTGCATTCCAAATACGGCCGCCTGTTGTGGGAGCAGCTCCTGGTGCCTGCCGAGACGATCGCGCGCCGCGGGACTCCGGTGAGCGCCGTTCTCGCCCAGGACCTCAAGCTCGCCTCGGGAATCCTGGACAAGGACCGGCAGGCGATGCGCATGTTCGGCCGCGAAAAAGGCGGCGTTCTGGGCGAGGGCGAGACGCTGGTCCAGACCGACCTCGGGATCCTGATCTCGACGCTGCGCGCCAACGGCGTGGGCGAATTGTACGACGGCATGCTGGCGCCCGCCGTCGCGCGCCGCTACTCCGAGGCGGCCCAGCCCGGGAACGGCTCCATTTCGGCCAAGGATCTGGCCGAGTACCAGCCGGAATGGGCGGACCCGGTGACGGTCGCCTTCGGCGAGGACACGCTGAGCTTCCCGCCGCCTCCGTCGGCGGCCGGTCTTGTCGCCGCGCAGATGTGGCAGATGCTGACCGAGGACGACCGTTACGCCAACGCGTCGCGTGCCGAACGCCCCCATCTGTTCGCCGAGGCCGCGATGCGCGCGTTTGCCGACCGCGGGCGCTGGTACAAGCCGGCCTCGATGGACGCGAGCGATTATCCGGGAATCGTTTCGGCCGATCGCGCGAAAGAGCTGATGGAATCCTATTCGCCCGATCACGCCACGCCGGCGGCGAGTCTCTCGCCGGCGCCGGTCGCGATGCCGGAGAATCCGTCCGCGACCTCGTTCGCGATCGTGGACCACGAAGGTTCGGCGGTGGCGTGCTCGCTGACGATGAACAACCTGTTCGGCCTCGGCCGGATTGCGCGCGGCACCGGAATCATGATGGCGGCGGCGCCGGTCAAGGGCAGTGCCGCCTCTGCCCTGCTGCCGTTCCTGGTCGTGAACAAGGGCGGCGACACCGTATTCGCGGCCGCCGCTTCGGGCGGCGCGGCGGCGCCCACCGCGCTCGTCAACGTCGCCCTCGACGCCCTGGTGGAGGACAAGTCGCTCAAGGACGCGGTAGCCGCAAAACGCGTGCACCACAACGGCGTTCCCGATGTCGTCGTGGTCGAGGCCGGGGTGGACAGCGCGACCAAGGAGTCGCTCGCCAACCTCGGCCACAAGACGTTCGATGTGGAAAGCCTCGGAACGGTCGAGGCCGTTTGGTGCCGGAAAGGCCTGCCCAGGGACTCCGACAGCTGCCAGGCGGCGACCGACCCCAGGGGCCACGGCGCGGTTTCCAAGTCGAGCCAATAGCGGGAATCCGGTCGCGCCGGCCCGGTTTAGCGCCGGCTCAGGGGCCCGCGCCCGATCAGCGTTCGCGAAGCGCCCGCTGGCGGGCCTTGAGGATCGGCTTCAGAAGGTAATCGAGGACCGTCTTGCTCCCGGTCAGGATGTCGACCGACGTGGTCATGCCGGAGATGATCGGCAGCGGGTGTTCCTCGGTGCCGAGATAGTTCTTATCGGTCCTGAGACGGATACGATAGAACTTCTCGCCCTTCTCGTCGGTGATGGCGTCGGCGCTGATTTCCTCGAGCTTGCCCTTGAGCCCGCCGTAGATGCCGTAGTCGTACGCGGTCACCTTGACCATGGCGTCCAGCCCCGGACGCAGGAAGCCGACGTCGGACGGGCGGATCCTCGCCTCGACGAGAAGCGTCTCCTCGATGGGGACGATCTCGACCAGGTCCTGGCCGGGCCGGATCACGCCGCCGATGGTGTTGACGAGGATCTGCTTGATGGTGCCCTTCACGGGCGAGCGCACCTCGGTGCGGGTCACCTTGTCCTTCTGGGCGGTGATATTCGCGGCCAGCACCGAGAGAGTCGCGCGGTTGTCGTTCAGATCCTTCAGATTGTCGGATTTCGCGCGTTGAACCCGCTCGCCGATCCGGCGGCTCGCTTCCGCCAGGGCCGACCTTGCCCGCGGGATGGAGAGCCGGGTCGCCTCGGCGTCGCCCTTGATGTCGTTCACCTGCCGCTTGAGCCGCAACAGGTCGATCTGAGGAGCGACGCCCTTCTGGACCATCGGCTCCGTCATCTGCATTTCCTGAACCGCCAATTGAAGGGACGTCTCGAGCTTGTTCATGCGGCCTTCGAGCTCCACCAGCTCCTGTTTGCGCTGATCCTCCTGGCGGCGAAGAATGTCGATCTCGGCGTCGAGTGAAGCCTTGCGGGACTGGAACAGGGCGTCCTCGCGCTTGGCGACCTCGGGGACCTCGTCCAGGACCTCCTGCGTGAACGCGACGGAATTCTTGCCCGCGATTTCGGCCTCGAGCCGCGCGACCGTGGCGGAGAGCTGCAGATACCGGGCCCGCGTCTCGCGGTAGTCGGAGGCCGCCGCGACGTTGTCGATTCTCAGCAGCACCTGGTTCTTGCTGACGGTATCGTTCTCGTGAACCAGGATCGCGGCGACGATGCCGCCCTCGAGATTCTGGACCACCTGGACCTTCCCGGAAGCAATCACGGTTCCATCGCCGCGGGTCACCTCGTCCAGAGTCGCTTGCCGCGCCCACAGGTAGAAGCTGACGAAGAAGATGATGATGACGACCAGCAGCAGATGCGCGAACCGGTGCGCGCCCCGCCGGCTCGCGCCGTGGATTTCCGGCATGAAATCGGCGTCTTCCCAGCTCTTGCCGCTTGCCACGCGTGTCTCCCTAATGTCTCGTCGCCGTTGTCGCCGGTTCCCGCGTCAGACCGCGGTCCGGATCTTTCCCGAGCCCAAAGCCTGCAGGACCTTGTCCTTGGGGCCATCGGCCACGGCCTTGCCGCTGTCGATCACGATCAGGCGGTCCACCAGCGACAGCAGGCTGGCGCGGTGCGTGATCAGCACCAGCGTCTTGCCGGGAAGCACCTCCTTGAGACGCTCCTTGAACAGCTCCTCCGAGCGGTTGTCCATCGAGCTGGTCGGTTCGTCGAAAACGAGCATCGGCGGATCGACGACCAGCGCCCGCGCGATCGCGATGGCCTGTCTTTGGCCCCCCGAAAGCGTCATGCCCCGCTCGCCGACCGCAAGGTCGTAGCCGGACGGGGAATGGCGGATGAAATCGTCGACGCCGGCCACGCTGGCGGCGTGGAGGATCGCGGTATCGTCGGCATGCGGCGCACCGAGCGCGATGTTGTCGCGCACGGACCCGAAGAAGAGATACACGTCCTGCGGCACGCAGCCCACGTTGCGGCGCAGATCGGCAGGATCGATCTGGCGCAAATCCGTTCCGTCCACCAGCACGGCGCCCTCGACCGGCTCGTAGACGCCCAGCATCAGCCGTTCGATCGTGCTCTTGCCGCAGCCGATGCGGCCGATGATGCCCACGCGCTCGCCGGGCTCGATGCGGAAGGAGATCTTGTCCAGCGCCTTGGTTTCGTTACCGGGATAGCGGAACACCACGTCCTTGAATTCGATGCCGCCGCGGAACGTCGGCCGATGCAGGAAGGCCTTGCCGGTCGGCCGCTCGACCGGCGTCTTCATGATCTTGTCCAGCGCGGAGAGCGAGGCCATGGACTGGTGATAACGGGTGAGCAGGCCGGCGATCTGCGCGAGCGGCGCCATGGCGCGCCCGGACAGGATCGTCGAGGCCACCAGCGCGCCGACCGTCATCAAACCCTGGGAGATCTGATAGACGCCGAGGATCACCACCCCGACGGTCACCAAATTGCTCGCGAGCAGCGTGAAGTTGACGCCGACCGACGCGAGAAGGCGCGAGCGCATGCTCGATTTCGCGGTCAGGCCCACGAACCGCTCCCAGTTGCGCTGCAGGCGGCTCTCGGCGCGCGTGCTCTTCACGGTTTCCATTCCGCCGATCGCCTCCACCAGAAGCGCGTGCTTCTGCGAAGCTTCGCGGAAGGTCTGGCGCACCGCCGTGTTGAGCGGCATCTGCAGGACGAGGCCGGCGCCGATCACGATCGGGACCGCGGTCAGGGGAATGAAGGCGACCGGCCCGCCGACGTAAAGGATGATGGAGATGAACAGGAACACGAACGGCAGATCGATGAGCGACACCAGCGTCGCCGAGGTGAAGAAGTCCCGCAGCGTCTCGAATTCGCGAAGCTGGCTCGCCAGCGCGCCGGACGATGCCGGCATCGCGTCCATGCGTATGCCCAATACCTGCTCGAAGATGCGGCTCGAGATGATGACGTCCGCCTTCTTTCCGGCGATATCCACGAAATAGCCGCGCAGCGTCCGCAGGCAGAAATCGAATCCGAACACGGTGATGGCGCCCAGCGCCAGCACCCACAGCGTCTCGATCGCGCTGTTCGGCACCACGCGGTCGTATACGTTCATGATGAAGAGCGGGCTCGCGAGCGCGAACAGATTCACCAGGAACGCCGCCCCCACGACCTCGATGTAAATGCGCCAGGAAGTTGCGATCGTGCCCCAGAACCAGGCCTGATGCTGCGGCTTGGCGAGCGTGTCGGTCCGGGTGTCGAAACGGTACTGGGGCCGCGCGAACAGGACGTTGCCGGTATAGGTCTTGGCCAGATCGTCGATCGTGATCTCGCTCACGCCGGCGCCCGTTTCCGGGAAGATGACTTCGGCCTTGTCCTTGCCGAGGTACCGGGTCAGCACGCAGGCGCGCCGGTCCTCGAGCAACAGGACGCACGGTAGCGTGAGCGGCGATATTTCGCGCAGGTTCCGTTTCACGATCCGGGCCGAAAGGCCGGCCCGCGCGGCGGCGCGGATGAACAGGGCCGGCGTCAGCGTGTTGTCGACCAGCGGCAGCCCGGCCTTGAGGGCCTCGGCCGACATCGGACTGCCGTGAATCTCGGTCAGCATCACGAGACAATCGGCCAGCGGATCGTCGTGCGGCACCGAAAGTCCCGGGGCCGCGGGTTTGGACGCCGCAGATTCGGGAGCCTCGGGAGCCTCGGGAACCTCGGTTTTCTCTTTCTCGGGCGCGACCACTGCGCGGGGCGCCACGGCCACGCTGGCGGCTTCCGAGGACGCCGCGACAACCGCGTCGAGCCGCTTGACGTCCGCGGGGACCGGCCGTCCCTGGTCGGAGCCCTTGGACCCCGGCTTTACCTCGGCAGGATGTTTGTGGATGGCTTGTCTCTCGCTCATGACGCTTCCCGCGCAGTCGTTTCCGCTTCTGGAGTTCGCACCGACCGTAAGGAAGCGACCACCGTCCATCTCGGGACGTCCGACCCCCTGTCCGAATGGCTATCGCTCCGGCCATCGAGCCCGCGTGCGAAAGACGCACCGTACCGGCTTCCGGGGCGAGTCCCGGCGATGTCCTCGGCGTTTCCGGCGTGGTGGCACGATACTCCATATGTATGAAAATTCCCAATCCCGAAGCGCATCCCTCGGTCCGGGCCGCGGCCGCCCCTGGCGTCACGATCCTGTCCGTTGCGTCTTCCGGACCAAACCCCGGACCGGCGGTCCCGGCCATCGGTTCGGGTGCGCCGCCCGAATCGACCGGACGGGCACCCCGTTGCCGTCCCAGCGCCTGCCGTCCCGGCGCCTGCCGTCCCCGCAACCCGCCGGGCCGAGCCCGCGGAGGAAATACTTCTCATCGCAATGCAAAGATTCCGTGCCAAGGATGTCTTGCCGTCCCTTCGCGCGGGCCAAAGGAACCCTTCCAGGACTGCATGCTTTCCCTTCGCCGGCAAAACCAGGCGCGATCTTGTCGGCACTTTCGGACAGCTCATCAACCGTTTCCCGGGCAGGCTCGGGGCCGCTTCCTTGTCGATGACTTAACCATGAAGGTCTCGCACGGCCCGATGGCGCACCGGCGGAAGACCGTCAAGGAACTATAGAAGCGACAAGTTAAGGAATATTTACGTTTTTTATCAGTGGGATTCTTGTCTTCCGACGAGAAATATTTACCGTGATTTAACGGACCGGTCCCATATTGGCGTGTTGCCCTTGTTGCCGATGCGCCACAAAGCGAGTTGCAAATCTGTCACGTGGCTCGAAAAAGCCTAGGGGGCGCCCCGGTGGACCGCCTTCGCACATCATGGCGGCTAGTCAGTTAGCGGTGCATTGGTGCAAGGTGTAGGGACACATGATTTCGTGGGCGTCCGCGAAATGAATGCCAGATTTATTATCGGATTGCTGCGCGTGGGCGGACCGGCACGACAGAATTCGCGGCCCGATTGAGTCTAAAAACCGGCTTATCGCAAAGATTAATAGGGATTTGACTGGTCCATGGTTATGGTTTACAAGCAGCGTATCGAGTTGCGCGCCGGCCAAACGCGACCGTCGCGCCTTATCAGGGGCTTAGGGGAAATGACAAAAAAAGCGATCTCATTTGACCGCCGTCGTGGGCCGAGCACTCCTGTCGGATTAGGGGTTGCACTATTGGGCACGTTCTTGCTTGTCGCGGCGGGTGGGGCCGCGCATGCCGTGTCCCTCGAGGATGCAGTCCGCATGGCGGTGGACACCAACCCGGATATCGGGGTGGTTGCGAAAGACCGCCGTGCCGTCGACAAGGAGTTGCGGCAGGCGAAGGCGCTCTATCTTCCCTCCCTCGACGCGCGTGTGGCTTACGGTCCGGAATGGACCAAGGAAGTGGCCGGTAACCTTCCCGGCCGGAAGGGGCGGTTGTACCGGTCTGAAGAGTCCCTCATCCTGAGCCAGAATTTGTTCGACGGCTTCGCGGCGGCGTCCGAGGTGCAGCGGCAGAGGTCGCGCGTCAAGTCGGCCGCGCTGCGCGTGACCGAAACTTCCGAGTCGGTCGGTCTCGACGCGGTTCAGTCATATCTCGACGTCGTGCGCCAACAGGAGTTGCTGACGCTTGCCCTGGACAACCAGGGCCGGCATGAGCAGACGCTCAACGACATGAAGCAGCGGTTGAGCGGCGGCACCGGCAGCATGGCCGATGTGCGGCAAGCCGAATCGCGCTTGGCGCGGGCGATCGCTTCGGTTGCCCAGACGAAGGGCAATCTCGAGGATTCCAAGGCCAACTATATCAAGACCGTTGGCGAGACACCGTCGGGTCTGGCGCGTCCGCAGGGCGTGGCGGCGCTGCTGCCGCCGACCGTGGACATGGCCGTCGCGCAGTCGGAGGAACTCAATCCCCGGATCGCGGTGGCCAATGCCGACGTCGGCACGGCCCAGGCGGAACTCCGCGCCAGCGCCGCGGATTTCTACCCGAAGTTCGATGTCGAGGTCTCGGCGGCCCGCGATCGCAACGTTAACGGCGTCAAGGGTCACAGTCTCTCTTACATGGCGCTCGTGGTCATGAAGTGGAATCTGTATCGCGGCGGCGAGACGTTGGCGAAGAACGACGAATTCGTCGAGCGTTTGGCCGAAGCGCGGGAAGTGGTGGACCAGGCCAAGATCCGCGCCGAAGAGGAAACGCGGCTGTCGTGGAGCGCGCTCCAGAGCTCCCGCGATCGGCGCGAAGCGCTGGCCATTCAGGTGAAGGCCAACGAAAAAGTCCGCGACGCTTACGTCCAGCAGTTCAACCTCGGGCAGCGGTCGTTGCTCGACGTCCTCGACATCGAGAACGAATTGTTCGTATCGCGCGGTGACTTGGTCACGGCTGAGTACGTGGAGCTGTTCGCAGGATACCGCCTGCTCGCGGTGCAAGGCCGAATGCTCGCGGCGCTGGGCGTCAACAATCGTCCGGAAGCTTCCCCGTCCCCGGCGATGGCCGCGGTCACGAGCGAAGAGCCGAACGAAATGAACGCCGCCACCACCGAGACGGCTCCGGTCGCCACCGAGACGGCTCCCGCGACCGACGGGGCGACCCCGGCGGCCCAGGGCGAAGAGCAGGCCCCGGCTGCGGAAACGCCTGCTGCCGCGACGGACGAGGGCGCACCGGCCGCTGCCGCGGATGCGGAAAGCGCGCCGAACATAGAGCCTGCGGCGGGACCGGCGGTCGAATCGGCTCAGGCCCCCACCCAGGGCTTCAAGGATGCGGCCGGAGAGGTCTCCGACGAGTCGCTCATGTCCTTGAACTTCAATCCGGTGTGGAGCGTCCAGTAAAGGTTCGCGCCGCCGCTGCGGCGTTACTTCGATAAGGAAATACGGGTGGCCTTCGGGCCGCCCGTTTTTCTTTTTGGAACCTGTTTCCTCTTTGCCGGCGGCCCTAGTCTTTGCTTTTCCCCGTGTCCCGGCTCTAGCGCTCTCGAGTCTTGCCCTTCCGGCACCGGCGCGGCCGGGAATGTTCACCTTGACAAAGCATCACTAGGGATATAGGCTGTTTCCCAAGAGGTTAGGAGAAACGGCCATGAACCACCTGAAAAACCCGATCTTTCAAGACGAAAACAAGGCTCGCCAGTGGCTGGAAGCCCGGATTTGGCCCGAAGGCCCGTTCTGCCCCCACTGTGGCGAGCGCGAGGCTGTGACCGCTCTCAAGGGAAAGCAGCATCGCCCCAGCCTCTATCAGTGCAATTCCTGCCGCCAGCAGTTCACAGTCACGGTTGGCACTATCTTTGAGCGTTCCAAAATCCCGCTCAATACGTGGCTGCTCGCGACCTACCTTCTTTGCGCCTCAAAGAAGGGCATGAGCACGCGCCAGTTGAGCCGCATGCTTGGCGTGTCCGTTAAGTCCACGTGGTTCATGATGCATCGAATCCGCGAAGCCATGCGCGACAACCCGGACCTTGGCCCGCTAGGTGGCGAGAACAAGGTGGTTGAGGCCGATGAAACCTTTGTCGGAGGCAAGGCTAAGAATGCGAAGCGCGGTAAGCCCGTTCCCAAGAAAGAGGCGGTCGTGTCGCTAATCGAGCGCGATGGCAACGTGCGCTCTTTCCACCTTCCCGCCGTTAGCCGAAACACGCTCCGTCCGATCCTCGTTAGCCAGATTGACCGCAAAAGCTTCCTCATGACGGATGAGGCTGGCTACTACAAGGCAATAGGATGCGAGTACGCAGGCCATGGCACGGTCAACCATTCGATTGACGAATACGTGCGCGGCGTGTTCTGGCACACCAATACGATTGAAGGGTACTTCTCAATTCTCAAGCGCGGGATCACGGGCGTCTATCAGCACGTGAGCCAGCAGCACTTAAAGCGTTACCTTGGCGAGTTCGATTTCCGCTACAACACGCGCGAACAAACCGATATGGACCGCACGGCTCAAGTCGTTCAGGGCGCGTGGGGCAAGCGCCTGACCTATCGGCGGACTAATGTCGGGACGAACTAGCTTCCCGACTTTGAGCCGCCGTCAGTTTCGTCAGCTTCTGATTTTCGTGAAGAATCAGACTGACTCTGGTTAGCATCGTCGCCT
>JBAVNO010000165.1:0-4445 GCA_049691095.1 Alphaproteobacteria bacterium
TCGCGCTCTTCTCGGCGTCGTCGACGTCGTCGGAGATCCAGATCGCGGTCGCCGGCACCTTGCGGCCGTCGCCCGCTTCGAGGAAGCGCGCCAGCGCCCCGGCCGCCGCAATGCGGTCGGTGGGCCAGGGGTTGGGGCGAAGGGCCTGGACGATCCGCCGCGCCTCGCCCGCCGGCAACGGTCCGCGCACCGAAGCCGCGTCTCCCGACTCGGGCGGCGCGGTGGTCAGAAGCGCGGCCTCGCGCCCTTCGCCTTCGGCCCGGGCCAGGATATCGAGCGCGGCGTTCTGGCGGACGGTCCAGTCGGGCCCCGCGGCCCAGCCGTTGTCGATGGCGAGCAGCAGCGGGCCCGAGGCCGCGAAGCGCGCCGCCGGGCGCAGCATCGGGTGCGCGAGGGCGAGGATGACCAGCGCCGCGAGCACCAGGCGCAGGATCGCGAGCCACAGCGGCGTGTGCGCGGCGGTGCGGTCCTCGGTCTCGAGATCGGCGAGCAGGCGGATGGCGGGGAAACGGTGACGCTTGGCCGCGGGCGGCGTCACCTTGAGCAGCCACCACAGCGCCGGCAGCAGCACGAGGGCCCCCAGGAACCACGGGTTGAGCAGCGTCAATGAGCCGAGCAGGGTCACGACACGCCTTCCCGGCGGTAGCCGGCCGCCCGCTCGCCCAGCACCTCATAGAGCGCCAGGAGCGCGGTCTGGGGCGGATGATCGGTGCGGTGGATGGCGAAGCTGCCGCCGCTTTTCGCCGCCAGCTCGCGAAGGGCGTCGCGGCGCGCCGCCAGCCTTGCCGTGTAGGCCTCGCGCAGGCTCTCGACCCGGTTCACCAGCAGGCTCGGCTCGCCCTCCAGTCCCTCGAAGCGGACGCGGCCTTGGAACGGCAACGTCTCCTCGACCGGGTCCATGACCTGAAGCAGATGGCACAGTACGCCCTCTGCGGCATGGGCCCGGACTGCGGCCGCGATCTTGGGCACGGGGGCCAGGAAATCGCCGAACAGGACCAGCCTGGCGAAGCGGGGCAGGGGCCGGAACGGGGGCACGTCCTCGCCCATCTCGTCGCTTCTCTCGCCCAGGTACATCTGCTGCGCAAGCCGGGCCAAGACCGTCTGCCCGCTGGCCGGGGGCTGCGGCGTCCCGTAGAGCGCCACCCGCTCGCCGCCGCGAAGCAGCAGGGCCGCCAGCGCCAGCAGCAGAAGATCGGCGCGCTCCTGCTTTTCGTGCAGCCGGGGGCTCGAGCGGTAGCGCATGGAGGCCGAGGTGTCGCGCCACAGCCACACGCTCTCGGCGGCCTCCCATTCCTTTTCCCGGACATAGAGGGGGCCGGCCTTGGCCGACTGGCGCCAATCGATGCTCTGCAGCGGGTCGCCGGGACTGTAGGGGCGGAATTGCCAGAACGCCTCGCCGCGCCCGGTGCGCCTGCGGCCGTGGATGCCTTGGGATACGGCGGCGGCCACGCGGTCGGCTTCGACCAGCAGCGCCGGCAGCAGTTCCGCCAAATGCTCGGCGCGCTCCGCTCCGACGCGCCGTTTCTCCGCGCGCGCCGGATCACGGCTGCGGAAGGGTCCGATCAGGACAGCCTCTCGCATGCGGCGGCGATGACCTGGGCGATGGTGACGCCGTCGGCGCGCGCCGCGAAATTGAGCGCCATGCGGTGGCGGAGCACGGCCGGCGCCAGCGCCAGCACGTCGTCGATCGAGGGACTCAATCGCCCGTCCATGACGGCCCGCGCCCTGGATGCCAGCATCAGGGCCTGGGCGGCGCGGGGCCCCGGCCCCCAGGCGACGTGGCGGGCCACCCTGGCGTCGCCGCCTTCGGGCCGGCACGCGCGCACCAGGTCGAGGATGGCGTTGACGACACTTTCGCCGACCGGGATCTTGCGGATGAGGCGCTGCACCGCGAGCAGTTCGTCGGCCGACATGACCTGCTGCGCCACCGCCTCTTCGGGGCCGGTGGTGGCGACCAGGATCGCCTCCTCGGTCTCGCGGTCGGGGTAGCCGACGTCGATCTCGAGCAGGAAGCGGTCGAGCTGCGCCTCGGGCAGCGGATAGGTGCCTTCCTGCTCCAGCGGGTTCTGGGTCGCCAGCACGTGGAAGGGCCGCGGCAGGGGCCGGTACTGGCCGGCCACCGAAACCCGGTGCTCCTGCATCGCCTGGAGCAGCGCGGACTGGGTGCGGGGGCTGGCGCGGTTGATCTCGTCGGCCATCAGAAGCTGGCAGAACACCGGCCCCTCGATGAAGCGGAAGGACCGCCGGCCGGTCTCGGATTCCTCCAGCACCTCCGAGCCCAGGATGTCGGCGGGCATCAGGTCGGGCGTGCACTGGATGCGCTTCTCGGCCAGGCCCAGGACCGCGCCCAGCGTCTCGACCAGCCGGGTCTTGCCCAGCCCCGGCAGGCCGATGAGCAGCGCATGTCCGGCGGAGAGCAGGGTGATCAGCGATTCATCGACCACCTCGCGCTGGCCGAAGATGACGCGTCCCACGCCCGCGCGGACCTCGGCCATGCGCGCGCACAGGCGGTCGATGGCGTCCGTGAGGTGGGATTCGGCCGCCGGCAGCGGGGCCGGGGAAGTCGTGGTTTCGCGAGGGCTCACCGTTCTCGTCTCCAGCGCGGCCGCACGCGACCGCAAGCGGCCGCGCTGGTCCCGTACGCCGGATGCTCCTAATCCGCCACATACGTTGGCCGCGCGCGGCCGGTTCTGCCTGGAGACAGATTATCAGGTCTGAGCCGACAGGTCTTGGGGCCGGTTCAATATTTCACGATGAACGAGGCCCAGTATTTCTTGGTGTCCAGCGAGAAGGTGTCGGCCATGTAGTTGGCGTATTTGAGCTCGACGGTGAAGTGCTCGAGGAAGGTATAGGCGGCCACCGCGTCGACCTCGTCGCCATAGTGGGCGCTGCCCTTGTTGGCGTCGAAGTTGTGATAGACGGCCGTCATGGCGACGCCCAGCACCTTGGCCGAGGCCAGGACATAGAAGTCGTCGATGCCGTTGGCGGGCGTGGTCAGGAACTGGTCCGCCCAGCCCTGGAAGGCGTGGCCGGTCGCGAGCGGGGTCTGGAGCGCATTGGTGCCGTTGCCCTCCAGCACCTCGTAGCCGAGCTTCCCGGTCACCGGTCCGTAGGAGACGCCGGGCTCGATCAGGAAGTAGTTGAGGCCGAAGTTCCTGGGGTTGTTGGCGTAGTCGACTTGGCGCGCGTACTCGGCCGTGTACAGGGCCTTCCAGTCCTCGTCCAGCGCCTGGGAGCCGGTGAACCGCAAGCCCACCGAGGCCGACGACAGGCCGCGGTCGATGGGACGGTTGAAGTCCAGCAAATAGGCGTAGCCGATCAGCGTCCCCGGCTTGAACCCCTTGTATTCCGCCCGCAGCAGGTGGGACTTCATCGGGTACAGCCCGGTCACGGAACGGTCGGTGAAGATGCGGTGCACCTTGTTCACGAACATGTATTCGACCGTGGTGTCGGGAAGCGACGTGTTGGCGAGGCGGACGGCGTCGTAGGTTTGCTCGTTCTGGCGGAAGACGACGTTGCCGACCCAGCGGTGGTTATCCAGCGTGATGCGCTGGCGTCCGACCTTGGCCAGGGTATCGAACGGGCTTTGGTACTGGATGAAGGCCTGATTGAGTTTCGTGTTCCGGGGGTCGGCGACCACCGGGTATTTGGTGCGGCCGTTGAGCGAGTCGTTGAAGGTCTCGGCCCCCAGCACGCGCACGTCCTCGCCCTGGGCATAGAGCGAGACGCCGTAGAACGCGCCGGTCATGTAGCCGAACTGGGTCTTGAGGGTCGAAGCCTTGGCCTTCTTGACCTTGGTGTCCTGGTCCACGTACTCGAACCGGAGGCGCGCGTAGAAGTCGAACTTTCCGCCCAGGAGAGCCTCAATGAGATCGTTGCTCTTGGTTTCCTTGGCGGCGTCTTTGGCGGCGTCCTTGGTCTCCGCCGCAAACGGCGCCGCCGGGCTTGCGAGCGCGATGGCCATGACGGCCGCAAGCGCCAAGGCGAAACGAGTAGGACCGATCAACTGTCTCATCTATGATTTCCCCCATGGTGCCCCGAGTCTCGTTCCGCAAAAAACGACATCGGGACTTAGCAGAATATCGAGGCCCTGTCCTAGTGCGTCGAAGTGCCAGTACGTCCACGTGCCAGTACGTCCAAGAGAATATAATTGAGAGACTAACGGCGCCGCGTGCCAGTACCTTGACTTCAGTCAAGTGCCGGACGGGACGCGTGGTCGCGGCCGAAGGCGCGGGTGGACGAAGGACAGGCCGATGAGGCCGGATCAGCCGGCGACGCGGCTGCGGACGGCCGACGCCGAAGGAAAGTATGGGACGGATGCACGACTCTGACTCGCATGACGATCCCGGCCACGAGGCGCCGCACCAGCGGGAGCGCGGGGCGGCGACGGGCGCCGCGGTTCCGACCCCGGAATTCATCGCCGCGCGCCTGGGCCGGCGCGGCGC
>JBAVNO010000166.1:0-1736 GCA_049691095.1 Alphaproteobacteria bacterium
GCCGCGAGGAGCTGGAAGCCCTTCCCGGGGTGGGGCGCAAGACGGCCAACGTGGTGCTGAACATCGCCTTCGGCGAGCCGACCATCGCGGTCGATACCCACATCTTCCGGGTCGCCAACCGCACCGGTCTGGCGCCGGGCAAGACGCCGCTCGCGGTGGAACAGAAGCTGGAGAAGGCGGTGGCGGCGAAATGGAAGCTTCACGCCCACCATTGGCTGATTCTTCACGGCCGCTATGTGTGCAAGGCGCGAAAACCGAACTGCCCGGCGTGCATCATCCGCGATCTGTGCGGGTTCAAAGGGAAAACCGGCGCGTGAGCGGCGCGCGCCCGCGCGGCGACGGGTTTCATCGCGCAAGTTTGAACCGCCGCCGCGGCCACGGGACGCGCCGTCACTGTCAAGGCCGTCACTGTCAAGAAAGTGATTTCGACTTTGAGCCGCAGCGCGGTATCGTGTCGGCATCGATCACGCATCCATGAATCCGTTTCGCTCATTCACGTCTCCGATTGCATCCCGCGGTATCACGGGCGGCGACATCCCGCGCGCGCGCGGCCAGCGCGGGAAACCTGCTCGGAAGCGCGGCTTCCCCGTGACCGGCCCCATGACCGGCCCCAAAACCGGCGATGTGCCATGGAACCGATCACGACCAATGACGTGGGCCCGCACATGGGCTCCTACGTGAACTTCGTCATCTACGCCGCGGGACTTTCGGCGCTGCTTGCGGCCTATGTGCCGTTCTCGCCGTTTACGGCCGACCTCGTATCCGTCTCCCGCGAAGCGCGGATCGCGATCTACCGCGCCCGCGGCGTGCTTTGGACGGTGGGCGCTGCGGCCCTTGGGCTGCTTCTCGTAAGAGGGTTGCTCGGCGACGCTCCCATCCACGATGCCGGTCTCGGCGGGGCCATGGTGCGCATCGGGCGCGGCATTTTCGGGACGGCCGATCCGAACTGGCTGTGGGCCGCGGGGGCAAGCGCCGCGGCGCTGATCGCGGCCTATTGGGCCAGCTACATACCGTTCGCGATGACGCCCGCCAGCGGCGGGACGCTCATGACCGCGGCGGAGGCGGAGGGCGTGCTCGGTCCCGACGACCTCGTTCTCGGCCTGGTGTCCGGGAGCGAGGCCCGCGCCTATCCGCGCGACGTCATCGCGCGGCAGGCCGCCATAGCCGACACCGTGGGCGGCCGAAAATACACGGTCACCTATTGCGTACTTTCCAACAGCGCGGTCGCGTTCCTGCCCGACATCCCCACCCGCGCGATGCGGCTGGTGCCGGTCACCACGGTCGACAACAACGTGCTGCTCCACGATCCCGACACCGGCAACTTCGTCCAGCAACTGGACGGCCGGATCGTCGCCGGGCCCGGCGGCGGACGTCGGCTCAAGACCTATCCCGTCACCCTGGCCTCATGGCGGGACTGGAAGGGCCTGTATCCCGAGAGCAAGGTGCATTGGGCGCCGGCCGCGACGGTCCGCGACAAGCTGGTGCTGCGCCTGCTCCGCACGGCGTTTTCACTCGACCGTCTGGCGCAACGGACGCGGCCCTGGCACCGCACGGGAACCCCGGTCGACCGCAAGCTGCCGGCGATGACGTTCGTATTGGGGGTCGAGATCAACGGCGAGAAAGTCGCCTATCCGACCGAACCACTGAAGCAGGCGCGCGTCGTCAACGACAAGGTGGGCGGGGCCCAGGTGGCGGTGTTCTGCGACGGCGGGCCCTGTCAGGTGTTCTCCCGCCGC
>JBAVNO010000167.1:0-3917 GCA_049691095.1 Alphaproteobacteria bacterium
CGGCGACGAGCTGGTGGGCGTGGGCGAGACGGTGGGTCCCAACCGCATCATCGGCTCCAACGGGCCGGCGCTGGCCGCGTTCGTGGCCGCCAACGGGGGCACGCCGCTCGAACTCGGAATCGCCGCCGACACGCCCCAATCCCTGCAGGACGCCGCGCGCAGGGCCGAGGGCGCAGACTTGCTGGTCACCACCGGCGGCGTGTCGGTGGGGGCCCGCGACCTGGTCCAGGGCGCGCTGCAGGAGATGGGCCTCGAGGTCGATTTCTGGCAGGTGGCGATGCGGCCGGGAAAGCCGCTCCTGTTCGGCCTTCTCAGCCGGTTGCCGATCCTGGGTTTCCCGGGCAATCCGGTCTCGGCGCTGGTGTGCGCGGTCGTGTATCTGAGGCCGGCGCTGGACGCGATGCTGGGGCGAATGCGGAAAGATCGTCCTGTGGCGACAGCGCTTCTCGGGATCGACCTGCCCGCCAACGACCACCGGCAGGAGTACCTGCGCTCCCGCCTGTCCGTGGATGGGAACGGCAACCGCGTCGCCACGCCCTTTTCGCGCCAGGACAGCGCCATGCTGGCGTTCCTGGCCGACGCCGACTGCCTGGTCGTCCGCCCGCCCCACGCGCCGCCGGCCGGGGCCGGGTCCAAGGTTTCCATCATCGTGCTCGCCGACGCCGAATCCGCCTTCGATCCGTGACGCCGGCCACGGCCTACACGCTTACGAAAGGATATAACCAAGGGGTGCCGTCGGGCTTGACGACGGGCGAGAACTAAACTAGAACATGGGCGTTATGTTTCGGTTTTGTTCTATCCCTTGGGGGCGCGATGGCGGGGACGGTTCGGTCCCCGGCGGCCGATCGCGTAGGGCGCGATGCTGACGAAGAAACAACTCGATCTCTTGATGTTCATCAACCGGCGTCTGGGCGATAGCGGCGTCTCGCCGTCCTTCGACGAGATGCGCGACGCGCTGGGCTTGAGGTCCAAGTCGGGCATCCATCGTCTGATCACCGGGCTCGAGGAGCGCGGCTTCATCCGCCGTCTGCCCCACCGCGCCCGCGCACTGGAAGTGGTGCGCCTGCCCGACAAGACGGCGGTTCCCTCGCGCGTCACGGCCGAAGCGGACGGCACGCACAGGAACGGCGACGGCCAGTCCGCCGGCAGCCGTTTCTCCCCCAACGTCATTCGCGGCAGCTTCCGCAGCGCCTTCAGCGGCGCCGCCCCCGCCCCCGAATGCGAGGCCGTCAAGCTGCCGCTCTACGGCAAGATCGCCGCCGGTACGCCCATCGAGGCGCTGCGGGATCACTCCGCCAGCATCGACGTTCCGGCTTCGGTGCTGGGCCGGGGCGAGCACTACGCCCTCGAGGTCGAAGGCGACTCGATGGTCGAGGCCGGCATCTTCGACGGCGACACGGTGATCATCCAGCGCTGCGACACGGCCGAGAACGGCAGCGTGGTGGTGGCGCTGGTGGACGCCGAGGAGGTCACCTTGAAGCGGCTGCGCCGCAAGGGCGACTCGATCGCGTTGGAGCCGGCCAATCCCGCCTATGAAACGCGGATCTTCGGCCCCGACCGGGTGCAGGTCCAAGGCCGCCTCATCGGCCTGATGCGGAAATACTGAGCGCCGGAAAACGGCCCGGAAAGCCGCGTCTCAGTGCGCGGCCGCGCTTGAAGTCCTCTTCCTGTCACCGCCGCGCATCGCCGCGCACCGTGGTCCACGGGCGCTCCCCCTGCCAGTCGCGCACGCTTTCGATCCGTATCGTGCCGCGGTCGAGCCAGATCGCATGCGCGCCCCGGCGCCAGAGATCGAACCGGTCGATGACGGGCACGCCGCGGCAGATCCGGCGCGCAGGGATGAGGCTGATCACGGCGTCGGCGCGGCCGCAATCCTCGGCCAGCGCATGTTCGCCTTTCGCCAGCGCGACGGTGCGCCCCCGGGCACGATAGAGGCACCCTTCGGAATCGCACGACAGCCGTCCGTCGGCGCTCGACCCGTTTGCTGGGAAGGGCTGCGGTGTATCGCTCCCGAACAAGCGCAGCCAGGACTCACGCTCGAAGCGCGCGGTGCGGAGCGACGACAGCATCAGCCCGCCATCGGCGCCGCGCACGCCGAGCAATCTCGCCTCCCCGTCCACCAGGACGTCGGGCGGGCGATGGAGCGCCATGACGGCGATGCCGCAGGCGATGACGGCAAGCCCGGCGTAGCGCCACCGCCGCCGCCACAGACACAGCCACAATCCGCCCAGCGCCACGATCGCGGCGGCGTCCACCGGAATGGCGGCCACGCCGATGACCGCGCCGGGCAACGATGCGACCTCCCCGGCCGTCTCGATCACCGCGGCGATTCCCCACCCCATGGGCGTCAGCGCGAAACCCTCGAGGCCGAACGGCATCAGGAGGAAGGCGCCCACCGCCCACGGCATGATCCAGACGCCGGTGATGGGGACCGCAACCAGGTTGGCCGCGAACCCGTAAGTGGGGAAACGGCTGAAATTGTAGGCCAGGAACGGCGCGGTCGCCGCGGTCGTGATGAGGCTGGTGAACGCGATGCCCGCCACGTACAGCAGCGCCGCCCGCCACCAGGGGCGGTCTCTCGCCGGCGCTCCATGGGCGGGCCCCGCCGTTGGAACACCCCCGTCCGCGGGTCCGATCCGCAACACGGCGGCTTGGTCATCGCCCTGCGCCAGCGCCAACGCCCGGCCCTGCCAAGCCTCGTAAGCCGCGATCAGGGCCACGACCGCGGCGAACGAAAGCTGGAAGCTCGCCCCGAGCAGGCTCGCGGGCTCGAGAATCAGGATGGCCATCGCCGCCCAGGCCAACGTGCGCATGGAAATCGCCGTGCGGTCGACCAGGACCGCCAGGAACACGAAGATCACCATCACGAAGGCCCGTTCGGTGGGAGGCGATTGTTTGGTGACGAGGAAGTACAAGGCGCCCGCCGCCAGCGCCGCCAGCGCCGCCCATTTCTTGATCGGATAGGCGAGCGCGAGCGCGGGGATCAGCGCCAGAAGACCCCGGACGGCGAGGAACACGAACCCGGTCACCAGGGCGAAGTGCAGCCCCGACACGGCGAGAAGGTGGGCCAGTCCCGAATTGCGCATCGCCCCCAGAATGTCGGAGGGAATCGCCGCCTGATCGCCCGTCATCAGCGCCGCAGCCACCGCGCCCTCGGGGCCGGGAAGGCCGTCGCGCACCCTTTGGGCCACGCCGTGGCGAAGATGCGAAAGCCACAGTTTGAACGGACCCGCGCCCGCGCGGCCCGGGTCCACCTGACGCTCGGTCGCCGGTTCGGCGGCCGCCCCTTCGGGCGCCGTCTCCACCGGCCCCAGCGCGAAGCCCACGGCGCCCAGACGATTGAAGAACGCCTGCCTCTGGAAATCGAAGGCCCCCGGCGCCGCCGGCTGCGGCGGCGGGCCCAGGATCGCAAGGAGCCGCACCGTCTGGCCGGGTTCGATGTTGGCTTGCGGGTCGCGAACGCGCACCCGCGCCCGCGCGGGCGTTGTTTCGGGAGAGAGGCCGGGTATGGACAGCCGGTCCAGGGTGAGCCGCTGACCCTCGGGAAGCACCTCCACGCTGTCGATGCGGCCCTCGATTCGAACCGGCCCAAGCCGTTCGCGCAGGATCGGGGCCGACGCAAGCCTGGTGTGCACGGCCGCGGCGATGGCACCGGCCAGGATCAGCACGACGCCGAACCCGCCCAGCGCGGCCATGCCCGCCCATTCGCCCGGCATCGGGAAGAGACGGGCCAGTGCCATCGACGCGGCCAGCGCCAGCACCAGCGCCGACACGGCCAGCCAGGCCGAGAGCGGCGGCTCGAACGAAAGCGAGAAATAGAGCGCGATGCCGACGCCGAAGGCGACCGGCGCCCACAGAGCCCAGCGTTCCCGCTCCGCAGCCAGGTTCCGCAGCAGCGCGCGGGCCAAGCGGGACGC
>JBAVNO010000168.1:0-13612 GCA_049691095.1 Alphaproteobacteria bacterium
TGATCTCGTCGCCCTCGCGACGGATGCGCTGCTCGGCCGAGAGCGACGCGCCGCCCGCCTCCAAGAGGCGGGTTTCGACCTCAAGCAGATCATCGAGGCGCGCGGGCGCCAGGAAGTCGATCTCGCAGCGGCGGACCGCGAACGCCACCTTTCCCGCGCGCACGGCGTCGCCATAACCCGCGCCGACCAGGTGCATCATCTCGGTGCGCGCCCGTTCGGCGAACTTGAGGTAATTGGCGTAATAGACGACGCCGCCGGCATCCGTGTCCTCGTAATAGACGCGCACGGGGAAGCGGTGAACGTCGCCCTCCAGCGCGCCCGAGCAAATACCACCGCCGTCACGCATCCGCGTCGCCCGACGGAGGTGAATCGGCTGCGTCGCCCGCCAGCAGGTCGAATTGCGGGCTTTCGCGGTGCGGCGGCTCGAGCCCCAGGTGCCGGTATCCGGCCTCGCAAACCACGCGGCCCCGGGGCGTGCGCTGCACGAAACCCTGCTGGATGAGATAGGGCTCGATCACGTCCTCGATCACGTCGCGCTCCTCGGACAGCGCCGCCGCGACCGTTTCGACCCCGACCGGGCCGCCGCCGTAATTCTCCACCAAGCACCGCAAATACCTGCGGTCCATGGCGTCGAGCCCCCGCCCGTCGACCTCGAGACGGTTGAGAGCGGCGTCGGCCGCCTGGGCGTCGATGCGCTTGACGCCGGCCACGGTCACGAAATCCCGCACCCGGCGCAACAGCCGGCCCGCGACCCGGGGCGTGCCGCGCGAGCGCCGCGCGATCTCGGACGCCCCATCCGACGACAGATCGAGGCCCAGCACCCGCGCGCCCCGGTTGACGATCCGTTCCAGTTCCGCGGGCTCATAAAACGTGACGCGCAGCGGAATCCCGAAGCGCTCGCGCAGCGGCGACGTGATCAGGCCCGAGCGCGTGGTCGCGCCGATGAGCGTGAACGGCGGCAGGTCGATGCGCACCGAGCGCGCGGCCGGTCCCTCGCCGATCATGAGATCGAGCTGGAAGTCCTCCATCGCCGGGTAAAGGATCTCCTCGACCGCCGGGTTCAAGCGGTGGATCTCGTCGATGAACAGCACGTCGCGCGGCTGCAGGTTGGTGAGGATCGCCGCCAGATCGCCCGCCCGAACCACCATCGGCCCGAGGCAGGTGCGAAAACCGACGCCCAGCTCGCGGGCGATGATCTGCGCCAGCGTCGTCTTGCCCAGCCCCGGCGGCCCGCTCAGCAGCACGTGGTCCAGCGCCTCGCCGCGGCTGCGCGCGGCGTCGACGAAGACCCGCAAATTGGCGCGAAGCCGCTCCTGCCCGATGAACTCGTCGAGCGTCAGCGGCCGCAAGGACGTCTCGTCGGAGTCGGCCTCCCGGCCGGCGCCTTCGAAGCGCGGGCTGATGACGCGCGCGGTTTCGCCGGCCACCTTGCTCACGGCGCCAGCTCCTTAAGCCCGGCGCGGATGAGCTCGGCCACCGGCGCCTCGGTTCCCAGCCGCTGCGCGGCCTGCGAGACGGCGCCGAACGCCTCGGCCCGGCGGTAGCCCAGATTGACCAAGGCCGAGATCGCGGCCGCGGTTCCCGCCGCATCGGCCGCCTTGCCGACCGGAATCCCCACCACGCCCAGGACCGGGCCGCCCACCTTGTCCTTCAGTTCGTTGACGATGCGCTGCGCGAGCTTCGGCCCCACGCCGTCGGCCTCGGTCAACACGGTCTTGTCCTGGGCCGCGATGGCGTGGGCGAGCGCCGCCGGCGCCACCGCCGAAAGGATCGCCAGCGCCACCTTCGACCCCACGCCCTGGACCGTTTGCAGGTGCCGGAACCATTCCTGTTCCGCCTTGTCGAGGAATCCGTAAAGATGGATGTGGTCCTCGCGCACGTGGGTCTCGACGATCACGGTCACGGGATTGCCCGCGGCGGGAAGCCGCCGCAACGTGGCCGCCGAACAGAACACCAGATAGCCCACGCCCTGGACATCGACCACCAGGCCGTCCTCGCGCAGCGAATCGACGATGCCGCTCAGTTTCGCGATCACGGCGCGCCTCCCGCGGCGACTCGCGCCCTATCCCACACCCGCCGCGTCGCCGCATGGTGGGCGTGGCAGATGGCCACCGCCAGCGCGTCCGCCGCGTCCGGACTCGTGAACCGGCAACCCGGCAGCAGCGTGCGAACCATCATCGCGATCTGGTCCTTGCCGGCATGGCCGGTCCCGACCACCGCCTTCTTGATGAGATTCGCGGGGTATTCCGCGACCGGCAGGCGGGCGCGCGCCGGCGCCAACAACACGACGCCCCGCGCCTGGCCCAATTTCAGCGTCGAGGCCGGGTTCTTGCTCACGAACGTCTCCTCGACCGCGGCTTCGTCGGGACGGTGGCGCTCGATCACTTCGGCGACGCCCTCGAACACCTGCAACAGCCGCTCGGCCAATGACAGCACGGCGTCGGAACGCACCGTTCCGTTGGCGACGTGACGGAGATGGTTGCCGTCGGCCTCGATGACTCCCCAGCCCGTGTGGCGAAGCCCCGGATCGAGTCCCAGCAATCTCACGCGAATGTCTCCATCGGCTCCCGTTCCGCGGCGATCAGGCCGTCAGCTTCAACAGCACGGCGTCCGGAATCTCGTAATTCGCGAACACGGCCTGGACGTCGTCGCTGTCCTCCAGCGCCTCGAGCAGTTTCAGCAGCGTGGCCGCCGATTCGCCCTCGGCGGGAATGCGCGTCCGCGGCCGCCACTCCAGGCGCGCGGCGCCGGGCTCGCCGAATTTCCCGGCCAATGCGTCGCGCACTTCGTTGAGCGCCTCGGGCGCGCAGGCGACCTCGTGCTCGGAAGACGAGGACTGCACGTCGTCGGCGCCCGCCTCCGACGCCGCTTCGAACATGGCGTCGGCGGAGGCCGCCTGGGCCGGGTAGCGGATCATCCCCACCCGGTCGAACAGGAAGTTCACGCTCCCCGATTCGCCCAGCGTGCCGCCGTATTTCGTGAAGGCGGAGCGAACCTCGCCCGCGGTCCGGTTGCGGTTGTCGGTCAGGGCCTCGACCATGATGGCGACGCCGCCCGGGCCGTAGCCTTCGTAGCGGATCTCCTCGAAATTCGTGCCTTCTTCCTGCCCGGCGCCGCGCTTGATCGCGCGCTCGATGGTGTCCTTGGGCATGTTGGCGTCGCGCGCCGCGATGATGGCTGAGCGCAGCCGCGGATTCATGGCCGGGTCGGCGATGCCGCTTCGTGCCGCCGAGGTCAATTCGCGGATGAGCTTGGTGAAGACCTTGCCGCGCTTGGCGTCCTGCGCGCCCTTCCGGTACATGATGTTCTTGAACTGGGAATGGCCGGCCATCTGGCGTCGCTACAGGCAAAATAACCCAAATTACTGGAGTTAATTGGCCGCCTTATACCATATGTTGTGGCGAAAACACACTTTGTTCCCGGTCCCGCCTAGGGCCGCGCGTGGCGGCGCGCCGGGGTCGAAAGGGCGCTCGCGCAGGCGCCATAAAGCAGGACAAACCAAGGAGTTCCAGGCTCCTGCTAACAAACCAATATGGCAAGATTGCGGCGTGGCCGCCGTTCCGTTGTGTGTCCCTTCGGCAACGTCGACACAATCGGCACGGTGCGCTTGCCGCGCTGTAACGCGGGCCGGTCAGCCGGGCCGGGCCTCGCTCAACCGGCCGCCGATTCGCACCGGTTCGATCCGCCGGGCAAGCCCGGTCACATCGTCGGTCTCGATGAAGACGGCGCACAGCGTCGCCTCGCCTTCCGCGGGCGACAGGCGCTCGGTCGGCATCTTGGTGACGAAACGCTCGATCGCCGGCCCCTTCTTCATGCCGATGACCGAGTCGTAGTCGCCGCACATCCCGATGTCGGTGAGATAGGCGGTGCCGCCGGGCAGGATCTGGGCGTCGGCGGTGGGCACGTGGGTGTGGGTGCCGACCACGGCGGACACCCGCCCGTCCACGTGATGGGCGACGGCCATCTTCTCGCTCGTCGCCTCGCCGTGCACGTCGACCAGGATGGCCTCCACGTCCTCGCCCAGGCGGTACATCGCCAGTTCGCCCGACAGGCAGGCGAACGGATCGTCGATGGCGTCCATGAACAGACGGGTCTGGACATGCACCACCAGAAGCCTCTTGCCCGAGTCGCCGGTCAGCGTCAGCGTGCCGTGGCCCGGCGCCCCGGACGGGTAGTTCTGGGGCCGAAGCAGGCGCGGGTCGTCGCCGATATAGGGGATGATCTCGCGCTGGTCCCAGACGTGATTGCCGGTGGTGATGGCATCGACCCCGGCCTCGTAAAGGTCGCGGCAGATCGCGGGCGTGATCCCGAAGCCGTGGGCGGCGTTCTCGCCGTTGGCGACCACGAAGTCGAGGCGAAGCTCGCCCCGAAGCCGCGGCACCTGGGCGATCACGACCTCGCGGCCCGCCCGCCCCATGATGTCGCCGCACACCAGAAACCTCATCGCCCGCCAAACCTCACCGTCGGCCTCGGGCCGGCGCGTCGCGGGCCTCTATACGGATCGCCTCCCGTTCGGTGACGATCCAGTCCAGCCGCTCATCGGTTTCGTCGATGGGCGCCGACGGCATTTCCTGCGCCGCATAAGCGACCCCGACCGCGACCGTAGCCGTGCCGGTGCGCGCGCGCAATTCGGCCAGGGTCCGGTCGTAGAAGCCGGCTCCGTAGCCGAGCCGGTTGCCTTCACGGTCGAAGGCCAGGAGGGGCACCAGGAGCAGCGCGGGCCTGACCAGTTCGCAGGATTCGTCGGGCGTCGCGATCCCCCATTTGCCGGGCACCAGGGGGCGTTCGGGCAACCAGCGGCGAAACCGCAGCGGCTGTCCGCGGGCGACGATGACCGGCAATCCGCAGGCGTGCCCCGTTTCCTGCAGATGGCGCAGCAGCGGGACGTCGTCGATCTCGTCCTTCACCGGCCAAAAGCCCGAGACGATGACGGAGTCGGGGACGGGGACGGCGGCGAGGAAATTCCGGCGCAGCGCGTCACCCGCGAACGCGGCGCCCTTCTCCCGGGCCAAAGTCGCATGGGCCTGCGCGCGGCGTTCCACGGCCTCCGCCCGCGCCGCCTTTTTCCTGTCCTCGAGAGTCATGGGTGAATGGCCGCCGCGGGTGGGTATCGGACCACCGCGCGCGCGGAGTCGCGATGACGGGGATGAGATGGACGGGGCCACAGCGGCCGTTGGCTTGCCTGACCCGGTAGAGCCTGCTTCAGCAGGTGGGCGCCATGTGATCGAGGCCACGGCCTCGTCAGGGACAGCTCCCATTGGTCAAGTATTGGCCCTGGGGATCGATGAAGCCTGACGCACCGCGCAGCGCCCGCCCACACTGAATTTAGGGACCCTCCAGGCGCGACGCAATATCCTCGATGCGCTGCGCCACCGCCTCCATGCTGCGGGCCACGGAGTCTTCGTCGCCGGCGGGAGCCGCGGCGGCCGGCGCCGCGCCCTCGCGGCCGGGCGGTCGGGCGCGGAGCGCCTCGAGTTCGTCGTACACGTCGGTGAGCTCGTCGGCGATCAGCAGGCTCGCCATCACCAGGAGCCGGGTGTCGCCGATCTGCCCCACCGAGGCGACCAGCTCCTGCACCCTCTTGTCGACATAGGCGCCGAGCTGGGTCAGGTGCGCCTCCTTGCCCTCGTCGCATGCGATCTGGTAGGTGCGGCCGTTGATGTTGATCGACAATTGGCCCAAGCTCAGTCCTCCAGCGCGGCGCGCAGACGGTCGATGGTGGCGTCGAGGCGGTCGGACACCGTGCGCGTGACGTCCTTGAGCGAAGCGTATTCCGCCTGCGTGCCCTGAAGGGCTTCGGTGAGGCTCTGGCTCAGCTTTTCGTGAATCTTGTCGTCGCCGGCGGTGGCACGATTGACCTTCACCGCGGCCTCGAGCCTCGCGACCGCGTTCACGAGCCGCTCTTTCGCCTGATCCAGGCGCGTCATTCCGCGTGCCCCCATTTGGCCCGAAAAAGTATGGCCCGAAGAATCGATGCCAGTGCAGGAAGGATAGCTTTCGCGCCCGCGCAGCGTCAACCGCGCCGCGCCGACGCGAAGCGTGCAACTTCAGTGAGTTGCGGATTCGGCCGGCTCCGCGACGCGGCCGTCCACGATCAGGATGCGGCGGTCGGTCTCGGCCGCAAGCGTCGTATCGTGCGTCACCGTCACCACGGTCTTTCCCATCTCGCGCGCCAGCCGCGCGAAAATATCGAACACGATGTGCCCGCTGCGGGTGTCCAGATTCCCCGTCGGCTCGTCCGCGAGCACCACCAGCGGATCGTTGGCCAGCGCCCGCGCGATGGCGGCCCGCTGGCGCTGGCCGCCCGAAAGCTGATCCGGGCGCTTGTTGATCTCCGACTCCATGCCCAGGCTCTCCAGAATCTCCACCGCGCGCGCGTGCATGGCCCGAACCGGCCTGCCGCCCAATCGCCGCATCGGCACCATGATGTTGTCGAGCACCGTGAACTCGGGCAGCAGGAAGTGGAACTGGAACACGAAGCCGAGACGCCGCAGCCGCAGATCGGCCAGCTCGTCCGCATCCATCTCCGTGGTGTCGCGGCCTTCGAGCAGCACCCTGCCCCGCGTCGGCACGTCGAGCAGCCCCAGCAGATACAGGAGCGAGGACTTGCCCGAACCCGACGGCCCGGCGATGGCGACGAACTCCCCGCGGCCGATGGACAACGAGATGTCGGCCACCAGCGTCACCGGCACGGGGCCCGGCAGGATGCGCGTCACGTCGCGCGCTTCGAGAACCGGCTCGGCCATGGCGTCACGCCGCCCCGCGGATGATCTCGACCGGGTTGAGGCGGGCAGCCCGGCGCGCCGGCAGATAGGCCGCCAACGTGGCCGAGGCCGCGGCCACCGAACTCGCGATCACGTACTGCCACACGGACGTGTAGAGGATGAATCCCTGGGCTTCGATCATGCCCTCGATGTGGAACTTCACCGCGCCCAGGATCCGCACCAGCGTGTATGCCAGCGCCCAGCCGGCCACACTTCCGATCGCGCCCACGGCCAGGCCCTCGGCCAGGAAGATGCGGCGGATGTCCAGTTCGGTGAACCCCATCGATTTCAGAATCGCGATGTCGCGGCTTTTCTCGAAGACGACGGTGGAAATGACGTTGAAGATGCCGAAGCAGGCGACGATCAGGATGGCGCCGGTGGTCGAATACATGACCGCGTTCTGGACGACGAAGATGCCGAAGATGCCTTCGTTCGCCTCCTCCCACGATTCGGTGCGGTAGCCGTACCGCCGTTCGATCAGCGCCGCCGTCGCGCGCGCCTTGCTCACGTCGTCGAGATGGATGCGGATCTGATTGATGACGTTGGTGCGGTTCTGCAGCACCTGCGACTTCTTCAACAGCGTGTAGGCCTGGGTCTTGTCGACGGCGATGATACCGGTGCGCAGAATCCCCACCACTTTCATCCTCATGATCACGCCCACGGGCGAAACCGCCGTCACGGTGTCGCTCATCGCCACGCCCAGATCGCGCGCCAGGCCGTAGCCGACGATGATGCCGTTGGGCGCGGTCTTGAGGGCGTCGAGATCGCCGGCGATCAGATCCTTCTCGATCTTGGTCACCTTGCGCTCGCGGTCGGGATCGATGCCTATCAAATTGGCCGACACGTCGGCGCTCCCGTAGCGCAGGAACACCTGGCCTTCCAGCGTGGGCGCGACCGAAAGGCCGGGCCAGGTGGACAGCACCGAGATGGTGTTGTGCGCCCGCTTGATGCCGCGCAGCTCCTCCTCGGGCTTCAGGCCCCGCAACTCCACCGCCCCGTCGTAGACGCGGGCGACGGGTTGCTCGGGCGGGTTGCGGTATTCGTCCTTCATGATGATGTGGGGCGAGTTGTCGATGACGCGGCTGATGAAGTCGCGCTGGAAGCCCTGCATCATCGACGCCATCGCGACCGAGAACCCGACCCCCATCGCCACGCCCAGGACCGAGACCGCCGTCTGCCGCGTCCGCGTCTTGAGGTGCGTGAGCGCGATGTCGAGGACCAGGCCCATGGTCACGGCTCTTCGGCCACGCGGGTGGCCGTCACCCGCACCCGCGCGCCTTCGCGCAGGGTCGCCGGGGGGTTGTCGACCACGGCCTCGCCGTCGCCGAGCCCGGATGTCACCTCCAGAAGCATGTCGCCGGCGATTCCGGTCTCGACCTTGCGCGCCCGGGCGCGGCCGTCTTCCACCACCCACACGGTCCCGTTCTTGACCGCGGAGAAGGGAATGAGCAGCGCGTTCTCCTTCTCGCGGGCGACGATATTGACCTCGGTCGTCATGCCGATGAGGAGCGGAAGATCGGGCGGCAGGCCGATCCGGATCCGGTAGTTCTTGGCGATGGGGTCGCCCTTGGGCGTGATCTCGGCCACCGTGCCTTCGAACACCTGCTTGGGGAAGGCGTCGGCCTTGATCAGGACCTTTTGACCGACGCGCACCAGCGGAATGTCCTCTTCGTCGACCTCGGCCACGATGCGCAGCGGATGGGACTGCCCGACCCAGAACAGGACTTCGTCCTTCGACACCACTTCGCCCACCTCGCCGTCCTGGCGCAGGATCCGCCCGTCGAGCGGAGAGAGAAGCGTAAGGTCGGCCAGCCTTTGCCGGGCGGCGGCCGCTGCCGCCAGGGCCTGGGCGTGGTCGCTCGCCGTTTGGTCGAACGCCTTGCGGCTCACCACGTCGCGTTGCGCGAGCGCGGCATAGCGTTCGAGATCCTTTTTCAGGAACCTCTCGCGCGCCTCGAGCTCGGTCAGGCGCGCCTTTTCCTCGCGGTCGTCCAGCCGCGCCAGCACGTCGCCTCTCTTCACCTCATCGCCGTCCCGCGCCTTGATCTCGACGATGCGCCCAACCGTGGTCGGCGCCACCTTGGCCCAATAGACCGGTTCCACCGAGCCGGTGGCGTAGACGGCTTGCACCGCCGGGCCGCGCGTGGGCAGAACCATGGTCACGGCGGGGCGCCAGAGGAAAAGGCGCTCGACGCCCGGGGGCACGCCACGGACGTACATGACCGCCGCCGCCGCCGCGGCGGCCGCGCAAAAGACGAGGAAACCAAGCAGGCGTCGCGACATAATCATTCCGGGGCGTTCCGGGGCTTCTCGGTGCGTTCCGGCGGCGGGCGGAACCGGCTTGCAATGGGTCTTCGACGGGACTTCGACGCCCCTTGGGGCGGCCCGGCCGACCCTCTATACAGGAACCGGGCAGCCGACTCCAATGGGGCGGGCCGAAAAGGCGGTGCAATGGCGCGCGCGGTACTCATACATTCCCTCGATCACGCCCGGGCGGCCATTTCGGCCGCGGCCGCTCTCGGCCAGCCGGTCGTGCTGGTCAGTGCGCCTCATGCTGCGGCCTATGCCGGCGCGGGCTGGTTCTTCGAGGTGATCGCCATGGCGCGTGCCGAACAAGCGGGCGTGGCCGTGACGGCCGTGCTGGACTGCGGCGATAAACCGGGATTGGTGCTGGCGGCGCTGCGGCGCGGAATCCGCGCCGTGCGTTTTACCGGCCGCGGCAGCGTGCGCGCCAAGCTCGAGTCCATCGCCGAACAATACGGCGCGGTGCTCTACCGCGACGTGGGCCCGGCGCTCGATCTCGCGCGGGAGCCCGACCCCGAGCGGGCCTGCCGCGACTGGCTCGCCATTGATGTTGGCGGCTGAACGGGGCTAATACAGGCGCGAAGACCGGGTCCACATCAGAAGACCGGGTCCACATCAAGGGAGAGACGGGGCATGAAGGTCACGGGACGGGTTCGCAAGATCCTGGGCGCCTACGAGAGCGACTGTCCGGGCACCAAGGCCAATCTGGCCCGGATTCTGATGCACGGCCGGCTGGGCGGCACGGGCCATGTCGTGATCCTGCCGGTGGACCAGGGCTTCGAGCACGGGCCGGCGCGAAGCTTCGCCCCCAATCCCCCCGCCTATGACCCTCATTACCACTGGCAACTCGCCATCGACGCCGGGCTGTCGGCGTTCGCGGCGCCCTTGGGCATGATCGAGGCCGGCGCCGACACGTTCGCCGGCGCCATCCCCACCATTCTCAAGCTCAACAGCGCCAACAGCCTGTCGCGGTCCAAGGATCAAGCGGTCACCGGTTCGGTCGAGGACGCGCTGCGGCTCGGCTGCGCCGCCATCGGCTTCACCATCTATCCCGCCTCCGACGACCAGTACGGGATGATGGAGGAGTTGCGCGACCTGGCGCTGGAAGCCAAGTCCGTGGGGCTGGCGGTCGTGGTGTGGTCGTACCCGCGGGGCGGCGACCTGACGTCCGAGGACGAGACCGCGCTCGACATCGTGGCCTACGCCGCCCATCTCGCGGCGCTGCTCGGCGCCCACATCATCAAGGTCAAGCCGCCCACCGGGCGCATCGCGCTCGAGGCGGCGAAGAAGGCCTACGCCAAGGTCGATGCCTCGAACTTGGCGGCGCGCATCCGCCACGTGGTGCAGTCGTGCTTCGACGGCCGCCGGATGGTGGTGTTCTCGGGCGGAGCCGCCAAGGACATCGAAGGGCTGATGGAGGAGGTTCGGGCGGTGCGCGACGGCGGCGGCACCGGGTCCATCATCGGTCGCAACACGTTCCAGCGCCCGCGCGAGGAGGCGCTCGCGATGCTGGGTCGCGTGATCGCGATCTACAAGGGCAAAGACTGAGAAGGCGAGACCCGATCGCTCCCACCTGCCGCCTGTACCTGATCACTCCCGACGCGCTCGACGTGCACGCGTTTGCGGACATCCTCGCCCGCGCGCTCGATGCGGGCGACGTCGCGGCCGTGCAACTTCGCCTCAAGGGCGCGGGCCGCGACGACGTCCGCCGCGCGGCGCAGGGGCTTTGTCCCGTGGCCCAACAGCGCGGCGTCGCGTTCCTCCTCAACGACGACCCGGACCTGGCGAAAGAGACCGGGTGCGACGGCGTCCATGTGGGCCAAAAAGACGTGTCCTGCCGCGAGGCCCGCGCGATCGTGGGGGAAAACGCCATCGTCGGCGTCACCTGCCACGATTCCCGCGAACTGGCGATCGCGGCCGCCGACGCGGGCGCCGACTACGTCGCCTTCGGCGCCTTCTACCCGACGGCGACCAAGGAGGCCATCGGCCATCCGACGCCGGATTTGCTGGCCTGGTGGTCGGACCTGATGGTCGTTCAGTGCGTGGCCATCGGCGGCATCACGCCCGCCAATCTGGCGCCGCTGGTTGCCGCCGGCGCCGACTTCATCGCCGTGTGCTCGGGCGTCTGGAACCATCCCGAGGGCGCGGATGCGGCCGTGCGCGCCTATCTGGCCGCGATCGCGCAAGCGCAGACGGCCGCCTAATCTTCCCGAGGCCGGGCGACGGGCGCCCACAGCACGTCCTCGATGCGCTCGGCGCCGGTGGCGAGCATGACGAGGCGATCGAAGCCGAGCGCGATCCCGGCGCACTCGGGCAGGCCCTGCTCCAGGGCGTCGAGGAAATCCTCGTCCACGGGATAGCTCACATTATAAAGACGCCGCTTGAGCGCGACGTCGCGGTCGAACCGGCGCCGCTGCTCGGCCACGTCGATCAGCTCGCCGAAGCCGTTGGCGATCTCCACCCCGCTCAGATAGAGCTCGAACCGCTCGGCCACGCGCGCATCGTCGGGCTTGGCCCGGGCGAGCGCGCCGAGGCAGAGCGGATAGTCGTAGAGGATCGTCGGCCGCCCGCGCCCCAGCTCGGGTTCGATCCGCGCCAGCATGACGCGGAAGAATGCATCCTCGAAGCGATCTGTGTCCGCGCAGCGCACGCCCGCCTTCGCGGCAGCCTTCGCCAGCGGGCGCGGATCGGGCTCGTCCTCAGCGGGGTCGCCCAGGCACGCGAACAGGTCGATGCCGGCATGACGGCTGAAAGCATCGGCCACCGACAGACGCTCCCATTCGGCGAACGGATCGCATGCGACGCCGCGCCACGAAAACTGGCGCGCGGGCGCGGCCGCCGCCGCGGCGCGCACGCAGCCGATGCAATCATTCATCAGATCGACGTAGCCCGCGTCCGCCCGGTACCATTCCAGCATCGTGAATTCCGGATGGTGAAGGTCGGAGCGCTCGCCGTTCCGGAACACGCGGGCGAGCTGATAGAGTCGCGGCACGCCGGCGGCGAGCAGCTTCTTCATCGCGAATTCCGGCGAGGTGTGAAGATAAAGCGTGTGGCCTTCCTCGCCCCATGGGTCTTCCAGCGTGGTGGCGAACGCCTTCAGGTGCGGCTCCAGCCCGGGCGAGACCTGAAGCGCCGGCGTTTCCACCTCGAGGAAATCCTGGCCGGCGAAGAAGGCGCGGATCGCGCGCGCCATCCGGCCGCGCGCCATGAGATTCGGATGCCGTTTGGCGAACGCCGCCTTGTCCCACCACGGCGGCCCATTGTGTTCCATGTGCACCCCTTGACTCCGCGCCTCGTTCGGACCGTTATGCCCGGTTCGGAACCGCCCTGAAAGGGAGTTCGTCCATGCGCGCCCCCGATACCCTCGCCCGATCCTTTTCCCTGCGCCGCACGCTGCGCCGCGGGCGCGAACTGGCCGAGGCGGGCCTCGCCGGACCGGCCGACGAATCGCTGATCGACCGCGCGGGCGGCGTGTTCCCGGTGGCGGTGACCGCCCATCTCGCCGACACGATGGCGGACGAGCCGGCGGTCGCCCGCCAGTTCGTGCCCGAGGCGGGCGAGTTCGAGCCCGGTGCGCACGACCGCGCCGATCCCATCGGCGACGACGCGCTGTCGCCCCTGAAGGGCATCGTGCACCGCTACCCGGACCGGGTGCTGTTGAAGCCGCTGCTCGCCTGCCCCGCCTATTGCCGGTTCTGCTTCCGCCGCGACAGCCTGGGCGGCCCCGATGCGGCGCTGGGCGAGTCCGAACTCGAAGCCGCGTTCGCCTACATCGCCGGACGGCCCGCGGTTTGGGAGGTGATCCTGAGCGGCGGCGATCCCCTCATGCTGCCGGCGAAAAGGCTCGCTGCGATCATCAACCGGTTGTCCGCGATGCCCCACGTGAAGGTCATCCGCGTCCATACCCGGGTTCCGGTCCTCGACCCCACGCGGGTGACGGGCGAACTGGTGGCCGCGCTGGAGACGGAGCGCGCCCTGTTCGTGGCGCTCCACTGCAACCACGCGGCCGAGCTGACCGAAGCCGCGCGCGCCGCCTGCCGCCGCATCGTCAAGTCCGGGATCCCGATGCTGAGCCAGAGCGTGCTGCTCAGGGGCGTGAACGACGATCCGGGCGCGCTCGAATCCCTGATGCGGGCGCTGGTGGAATGCCGCATCAAGCCCTACTACCTCCACCACCCCGATCTGGCCCCGGGCACCGCCCATTTCCGGCTTCCCGTCGCCGAGGGCCAGGCGCTGGTGCGGGGCTTGCGCGGGCGCGTGTCGGGCCTGGCGCAGCCCACCTATGTGCTCGACATCCCCGGCGGCCACGGCAAGGTGCCGGTGGGCCCGGCCTATATCGCGAACCAGGGAAGCGGCCATGTGGTGGAGGATTGGCAGGGGCGGACCCACGCCTATCCGCCGCCGCCGAGCGCGCCGTAAGCGCCCGCCGGGGGCGATGTTGCCCGGGATTGGCCAACCTGATAGGGTCCGCGCCGCGATCTCCCCGGCACATCGCGTTCCAAGGACCCGCTGATGAAGATTCAGGCCAACCAGATACGCCCAGG
>JBAVNO010000169.1:0-5281 GCA_049691095.1 Alphaproteobacteria bacterium
GGGCCTCGCCGGCTGCGGCAAACCGCCGCTTCGGCCCGAAAGTCCAGCAGCCGGCCTGGACGTCGAGGGGAATCAATGGCGATAATGAATCGTGCTTGTCGCTCCCGATGCCGGAAAAGTGGTTCAAATTTCGCAATAATCGGTGCACGTTAGGGCCCCCCGTGTGGCCGGATTCGTGACCGGATTTGGCCGCTCGAAAGGGGCGCCACCGGACCCAAGCTTGGGGGGTGACAGCGAAGGCCGGCGGGCGTATATGCCATGGCCAAAGCAAGCGGGGCCGCCCCCTGGGGCCGCGCCGGACAGGACCGAGACAGGCTCGGCTCGCACACGGACTAGCGAATCAAGGGCGCGGCGCTGAAGGGCGCCGGCAGAAAACAAGAACCGCAGGGAACCGACAAGCCATGTTCAACGAAATCGGCCACTTTGCCCTGGTGCTGGCGACCTTCGTGGCCGCCCTTCAGATGAGCCTGCCGCTCTACGGGGCGCAGAAGCGCATCCCCCGGCTGATGGCGCTGGCCGCACCCATGGCGCTCGTGCAACTGGGCTTGATCGCCGTGGTGTTCGCGTCCCTCGTCAACGCCTTCGTCACCTCGGATTTCTCGCTCTATGTGGTGGCGGTCAATTCCCACACCGACGAACCGCTGCTCTACAAGGCGACCGGCGTGTGGGGCAACCATGAGGGCTCGATGGTCCTGTGGGTCTCCATCCTGGCCGTGTTCGGGGCGCTGGTGGCCATCTTCGGCGGCCGACTGCCGGCGGCCTTGCGCGCCCGCGTGCTGTCGGTGCAGGGCATGATCGGATTCGGGTTCCTGCTCTTCATCGTCACCACCTCCAATCCCTTCCGCCGCCTCATCCCTCCGCCCCCCAACGGCCAGGTGCTGAACCCGCTGCTGCAGGATCCGGGGCTCGCCTTCCACCCGCCGTTCCTGTACCTGGGCTATGTCGGATTCTCCATGGCCTTCGCCTTCGCCGTCGCGGCCATGATCGAAGGCCGGGTCGATCCCGCCTGGGCCAGGTGGGTCAGGCCATGGACCCTGTTCGCGTGGTGCTGCCTGACGGTGGGCATCGCGGGCGGAAGCTGGTGGGCCTATTACGAGCTGGGCTGGGGCGGGTTCTGGTTCTGGGACCCGGTCGAGAACGCTTCGTTCATGCCGTGGCTGATCGGCACCGCGCTGCTTCATTCCTCGATCGTGGTGGAGAAGCGCGACGCATTGAAGAGCTGGACCATCCTGCTCGCGATCCTCACCTTCTCGCTCAGCCTGATCGGCACCTTCCTGGTGCGCTCGGGCGTGCTGACCTCGGTCCACGCCTTCGCCGTCGATCCGGCCCGCGGCATCTTCATCCTCGGGCTGCTGGCGGTCGCCATCGGCGGCTCGCTCATTCTTTATGGCATCCGCGCGCCGTTGCTGAAGGAGGGCGGCCTGTTCGCGCCCATCAGCCGCGAGGGCGGGTTGGTGCTGAACAACCTGCTTCTCACCTGCGGCGCCGCCATCGTCCTCGTCGGCACGCTCTACCCGCTCGTGCTCGACGTGTTCGGCGGGGACAAGGTTTCGGTGGGTCCGCCCTATTTCAACGCCGCCTTCGGCCCGGTGATCGTGCCGCTTTTCCTCGCCGTGCCGTTGGGGCCGATGCTGGCGTGGAAGCGCGCCGATCTGTTGGGCGTGCTGCAGCGTCTGTGGTTCGCGGGGGTCGCCGCGCTCGTCGCCACGGCCCTCGCGCTTTATGCGCACTCCGGCGGGCCGGTGCTGGCCATCCCTGGAATGGGGCTCGCGGCATGGCTCGTTGTCGGCGCGCTCGTCGAATGGGCGGAGCGTGTACGCCTGTTCCGCGGCTCGCCGGTCGATGTCTGGCGGCGCGCCTGGGCGCTGCCGCGCTCCAGCCACGGCATGACGCTGGCGCATGCCGGGCTCGGCATCGTGCTCGCGGGCATCATCGGCACCACCGTCTGGAAGGTGGAGAAGATCCAGGCCATGCGGCCGGGCGAATCGATCGAGATCGCCGGCTACGGCCTGACCTTCCAGGGCGTCGTGCCCGACAACGGCCCCAACTACCAGACCCAGCGCGGCACCTTCATCCTCGCCAAGGGCGGGCAGGAGATCGCGCGCATGTATCCGGAAAAACGCTTCTACCCGGTGCAGCAGATGCCCACCACCGAGGCGGCGATCCGCAGCAACGGATTCGCCGATCTCTACGTCGTGCTGGGCGATCCCCAGGACGACGGAAGCTGGGCGACCCGCATCTACCTCAATCCGCTGGCGCCCTGGCTGTGGGCGGGCGCGATGATGATGGCGTTGGGCGGCGGCATCTCGCTCACCGACCGGCGCTTCCGCATCGGCGCGCCGGCGCTGAGAAGGCTGCGGCTTCCCGCCGGCGCCGCTCCGGCGGCCGAATAGGCGGCCAACGGGCAGATGCGCCGATCCGTCCTGTTTATCGTCCCGGCCCTGGTGTTCGCCGCCCTCGCGGTGGCGCTCCTGTTCGGGCTTCGCCGCGATCCCTCCATCATCCCGTCGCATCTGATCGGGAAGCCGGTGCCGCAATTCGCGCTGCCGCCGGTGCGCGAAGGCAAGCCGGGGCTCGCCAACACCGACCTCAACGGCTCGGTGTCGCTGGTCAACGTGTTCGCTTCGTGGTGCATCCCGTGCAAGATCGAGCACCCGATTCTGATGCGGATCGCGGCCGAGACCCACGCGCCCGTCTACGGCATCAATTACAAGGACGATCCAGCGGATGCGAACCGCTGGCTGGATGAGCTGGGCGATCCCTACCGGCGCATCGGCGCCGACCGGGACGGGCGCACGGGAATCGATTTCGGCGTATACGGCGTGCCCGAAACGTTCATCGTCGATGCCAAGGGAATCATCCTCTACAAGCAGGTGGGACCGATCACGCCCGAGGCGCTGGAGAAACGCATTTTGCCCCTGTTGGAGGGCGCGAAAATGGCGAAGGGCGCGGGGTCATGAGACGGTTCCTGTTCGTCCTGTTGTGGCTGGTGACGCTCGGGCCCGCGCTCGCGGTGGAGCCGTCCGAGATGCTGTCCGACCCGGCGCTCGAGGCCCGCGCCCGGGATATCAGCAAGAATCTTCGCTGTCTGGTGTGCCAGAATCAGTCGATCGACGATTCCAACGCCACGCTGGCCCATGATCTCCGCGTGCTGGTGCGCCAGCGGCTCGAAGCCGGCGACACCAACGAGCAGGCGGTTCAATACATCGTCAACCGGTACGGCGACTTCGTGCTGCTGCGCCCGCCCATCGAGCCCGACACCTATGCCTTGTGGTTCGGCCCGCCCGTGCTGCTGGTGGGGGCGGTCATCGCGCTCGCGCTTTTCTTCCGCCGCCGCCGGACGGCGCTTGCCGCGGCCAAGCCGCGGCCTCTGACGGCGGAGGAACAGAAGGACGTCGAACGGCTGTTGCAGGGGAAGACTGGGACATGACGCTCGCCCTCGTTTTCGCGGCCATGACCGTCGCCGTCGTCGTGCCGCTGCTGCTTCCCCTGCTGCGCGGCGGATCCAAGGGCGAATCCGCCGATCCGGAGCTCGCGATCTACCGCGACCAGCTCACGGAGCTGAAGCTCGATACGGAACGCGGCCTGCTCACGGGCGAAGAGGCCGGCGCCGCCGAGATCGAGATCAAACGGCGCATGCTTGCGGCCGCCAACCGGGCCAAAGGCTCGGAATCCGAGGCGCCGAAACCGGGGTGGCCTCGGGAGCGGATTGCGATGGCGGTGATTGCGGGGCTGATCCCGCTGGGCGCGGCGGCGCTCTACTTGGCCGTGGGTTCGCCCGGCGAGCCCGACCAGCCCTTTGCGACGCGCGGTCCGGCCGCCGCGGCCGCGACAGCCGCGGCCGGCCATTCGGATCAGGACATGGCGGCGGCCGTCGCCCGGCTCGCCGATCGGCTTGCGCGTCAGCCCGACGATCTCGGCGGATGGGTGCTGCTGGCGCGCTCGTACCTGGCGGCCGGGACCTATGACAAGGCGGTGGACGCGTACCGGCACGCCTTCGCGCTCGACCGCAATGATCCCGAGATCAGCGGCGGATTCGCCGAGGCGCTGGTGAACGCGGCCGGCGGAACGGTGACGCCCGAAGCCCTGCTTCTGTTCCAGCAGCTGAGCCAGGAGCGGCCCGACGAGGCGCGCACCCGCTACTATCTCGGGCTCGCCGCGGCCCAGGCCGGCGAGGGCCGCAGGGCGCTCGAGATCTGGGTCGGGCTCGAGGCCGACTCGCCCGAAGGCATGCCGTGGCAAGGGGCGCTGCGCGAGCGCATCGCCGCCGCCGCCAAGGAATTCGGCATCGATCCCAAGACCGTCGAGCCCGAACACATCGCACCCAGGACGCCCGTGGCATCGACCGCAGCCTCGGCCGGGTCGGCGGCAACGGCGGCGCAAGGCGGCGCGCAAGCCACGGAGGCCGCGCCGGCCGGGCTTTCAAACGAACAGATGACGATGGTTCAGGCCATGGTGGCGCGTCTGGCGGCGCGCCTGGAATCCAACCCCAACGACCTCGAGGGGTGGGGCCGGCTCGGGCGTTCGTACCGCGTCCTAGGCGAGAGCGCGCGCTCGCGGGACGCCTTAGCCAAGGCGGTGGCGCTCGATCCCGGGAACGCGGCGCTGGTCGGCGAATATGCCGATGCGATCCTGGCTGCGCCCGACGGCAATGCGCCGCTTCCCGACAAGTCGGTCGACACCATGCGCAAGAAGCTGGCAAGCGAATCGTCCGATCCTCAAGCGCTTTGGTACGTCGGTCTGGCGGAGGCGCGGGCGAAGAAGGCAGACGAGGCCAAGGCCATGTGGACCAAGCTTCTGGGCCTCCTGCCGCCCGACGACGCGGGCCACGCCACGGTCAAGGCCGCGCTCGACGACCTGAGCGCCACGCCATGACCGTGCGCCGAGGCGCGCCGCGCCATGACGGTGCGGAGGTCTCGGGGCCGAAGGGAACCCATCGGAAGCGGCGTCCGAGGCCCGGTTTCAAGGGATCCTAGCCCACCGCACCCATGGGGCATCATGTCGCAATTCCGCGCCGCGTGAGTCCACTATCCTGTCCGAAGTGGCCGTACGGCCAATGAACCGACTTCGAATCCGCAACGCGCGGGGACGGATCTGAACGTCGGGGGACGGGCGGAATGGGACGCCGATCCGGCGTGAGCCCCGCGGGGCGAAGGCGAAAAAAAACAATGACCATCGTCACCGTGAAGTCCGATGCGACGCCGGTTTGTGCGGCGCATTCCCGATCGGCCCGCTGCGAGAACTGCGCCGCGCGAAATCTCTTCCTTTGCTCCCATCTCGA
>JBAVNO010000170.1:0-14909 GCA_049691095.1 Alphaproteobacteria bacterium
TCGATGGCGTAGCTCGACCCTTCGATGATCTGAGGCACCTGCCTTCCGGTGGCGTCGGCGACCCCGAGGCGCATGCGCACGACCCGCACGGAGTCCACCTTGCCGGTTCCGAGGAACGCCTCGGGCGCGGAAAGCCAGACGAATTCCACGCCCTCTTCCTCGGCGTGGCCGACCTCGCGCAACGACCCCGGCATGTTGACGCGGTCGCGCCGGTACAGGCACTTGACCGAGCGCGCACCCTGCCGCACTGCGGTGCGCACGCAGTCCATGGCGGTGTCGCCGCCGCCGATGACGATGACGGTCTTGTCGTTGGCGTCGAGCACGCCGTGGTCGAAATCCGGAACCTCGTCGCCCAGCCCCTTGCGGTTGCTCGCCGTCAGGTACGCCATGGCGGGAACGATGTTGTCGAGCCCGATGCCGGGGACCTTGAGTTCGCGCGCCTTGTAGACGCCGGTCGCGATCAGGATCGCATCGTGGCGCCGGCGAAGCTCCTCGAGGGTCGCATCGCGGCCGACCTCGAAATTGGTGTGGAACGTGATGCCGCCGTCGGCCAACAGCCGCGTACGGCGCTCCACCAGGTACTTCTCCAACTTGAAATTCGGGATGCCGTAGATGAGGAGCCCGCCGATCCGGTCGTAGCGGTCGTAGACATGGACCTCGACCCCCTGGCGGCGAAGCTCCTCGGCCGCGGCAAGCCCGCCCGGGCCGCCGCCGATGACGCCCACCGACTTTCCGATCTCGCGCACGGGCCTGGGCGGCTGGACCCAGCCTTTGTCCCACGCCGTGTCGGTGATGAATTTCTCGACCGCGCCGATGGTGACGGTGCCGTGACCCGATTGCTCGATCACGCAGTTGCCTTCGCACAGCCGGTCCTGGGGGCAGATGCGCCCGCAGATCTCGGGCATGTTGTTGGTGGCCGACGACGCCTCGTAGGCCTCCTCCAGGCGGCCTTCCGCGGTCAGCTTCAGCCAGTCGGGGATGTTGTTGTGCAGCGGGCAGTGAATCTGACAGAACGGCACGCCGCACTGGGAGCAGCGGCCGGCCTGGATGGAAGCGGCCTGGGGATCGTACTCGCCGAAGATCTCGAGAAAATCCGCGCGCCGAACCTCCGCCTCCCGTTTGTCGGGCATGGATTTCGGCACGGTCACGAATTTCAGCATCTTCTGCGGCATCGGCCGGCTCTCGACTCTCCAGGCGGCGGGCGGCGGGCTTCCCGCGGCGCTCACCCGGCCTCGCGCACCCGCGTTATAGGGCGATCCGCGCAGCCCGGGGCGCGAACCACGCTACCCCGGCCGATCACGACACGGACGGCCCTTTCGGCATCGATATACGTCTCGCGGCCCGGTAATGCGAGCAAAAACGCACAGAAAGGGAAGATTCGCTGACCTAGATGTAGACTGATACCAGGAAACAGTCAGAATATCGATTTCGCTCGCCTCACATTGGTACCGAAATGGGACTAATTGACCAGTGGGCTGGGTTTTTCGCCAATGGTATAAGCGGCTTAGCGTTTTCCGGCGGGTCTTCGCCCGGCCGGTCCCGGCCTTGGGGGAGCCTTCTTCGTGACCTTGGTTCAGATCGCCATCCTCGCCGTGGTCCAGGGCGTCACCGAATTCCTGCCCATCAGTTCCCACGCCCACCTCATCCTCACCCGTCATTTGCTGGGGCTGCCGGAGGCGGGCCTCATGATCGACGTCGCGGTGCATGTCGGCACGCTCTTCGCCGTGGTGCTGTATTTCTGGCGCGACGTGTGGTGGATCGTGCGCGACCTGCTCAAGCTGTTGACCGGCCGGGTGGCGCCGGGCGCGGTGCTGGGCGGGCAGATCGTGATCGCGACGCTGCCGGTGGTGGCGGCCGGGTTCCTCGTCGATCGTTACGTGGGCGAGAAATTGAACACGCTGCCCATCATCGCCTGGACGACGCTCCTGTTCGGAATCGTGCTCTACGTGGTGGACCGTTTTTCCATGACCTTCCGCCGCATCGAGCACCTGACCGTTCCCCAGTCCGTGTTCGTCGGCGTGGCCCAGGTGCTGTCCCTTCTGCCCGGCGTCAGCCGCTCGGGCATCACCATGACCGCGGCGCGCCTGCTCGCCTACGAGCGGGCCGAGGCGGCGCGTTTTTCGCTGCTCCTGTCGATGCCCGCGATCCTGGGTGCCGGAACGCTGGTCGGCATCGACATCTACAAGACCGGAAATCCCGAGCTGCACGCGGACATGGCCGTCGCGGCGGCGCTGTCCTTCCTCTCCGCGCTGGTCGCCATCGCGCTGATGATGAGCTGGCTGCAGCGCGCGAGCTTCACGCCGTTCGTGGTCTACCGCGTGGCGCTCGGCATCCTTCTCCTGATCTGGGTTTACGGGCCGTGACCGAGGACAGCGCATCCGCCCTCGCCGCCGCGACCGACGAGCTTGCCCTGGCGCGGGCGGTCGAGGCGGCCCGCCGTTCGCTCGCCAAGGGCGAGTTTCCGGTCGGGGCCGCGCTCGCGATCGGGGACCAGATCCTCGACGTCGCCCACAACGCCATCGCCTCGAACCGGTCGCTGATCGCCCATGCCGAGGTCCAGCTCCTCACGCGCCACGCTGGGCCCCTGATGAGCGCCTGGGAGCGCGGCCAGCGCGCCGCCACCCTCTATGCCACCCTCGAGCCGTGCCTGATGTGTCTGTCGGCTTGCGTCCATTCGCGCATCGCCCGGGTGGTGTTCGCGTGCCGCGATCCGTTCGCGGGCGGGGCCCGGACGCAGCCGCCCGGCGACTGGTACCGGACCAATTGGCCGCGCCTCGAGCACCATCCGAAATTCGAAGCGGAATCGGCTGCGCTCCTGCTGCGCTACGTCCAGGGACGGCCCGGCTGGGACACCTTCCGGGCGAGCCTGGAGGCGGTCTTGAAGACCCATCGGTAGCGCCTTTGCGCGAGCATCGCGCCTTGGGGAAATTCGCGCCTCGGCGTGCCGCGACCAATCAAGGATTGCCCGCCCGGCAGATCCCCTTTGCCCGGCGTGTCGGCTTCGGCCCTCTGGCCCGGCCCTATTCCTGAATCTTCTGGGTCCGCGCCGGCGCCTTGTAGATCACCTTGCTGGGCGTTCCGGGGTTGGGGATGTTGCGTTGCCGGTCGGCCTTCTCGATCAGGGCCAGCGTGTTGGGGTTGTGGAAGCTCACGTAGGGCGAAGCGCCTTGCAGGAACGCCATGGTCTCCACTTGGGCAGCCCGCGTGAACTCGATCGCGGTGGCAAAGGACTTGCCCGCGCGGGCCAGCGCATCGAGTTTGTCGCGCAGCACCTGGTCGTAGGGCTTGGAGAAATGAACTTTCGCCTCCAGCTTCACGATCAGGTCGATGTCGTTCACCTCTTCCGCGCCGTCCAGCATGCTTCCGAACAGGATCACCTCGCCGACCCGGACCAGGAAGGAGTCGTCCCTGGTGACCTTTTGGATGCGGTCGAAGAAGTCCTTCATGATGCGCTCGGCTTCCGCCTTGGCGATCGGCGGCCGGTCTTCCGCCCCGGCGAGGCGGGTGCCCTCCGGGGTGGTCTGCCACACGATCTCATTGCGTGCTTTGAACTTACCGGACGGGCAGATGAGGCCCTTTTCCACGAGCTCCTTGATCACGCGTTCGGCGTCGCCCCGCGATACTTTCAGCGACCGCTCGACCCACGCGCGGTCGAACACGAGCTTCCGGAGCATGTTGCGGATGGCCATGATGGGATAGCCGACCAGTTTTTCCTTGGCGTCGATACGCATGGGCCCGGCCTATCCTTCCGCGCGGTAGACGACTTTGTGAGTCGTATCGTGCACGATTCGTGATTCTCCCGGCGTTTGGCGGCGCGCCGCCTTCTCGATGAGCTGGAACACGTCGGAGCGATGAAAGTTGACGTAGCCTGAGTCTCCCTTCAGATACTCGGACACTTCGTTCTGCAGAAATTCGAACCAATCGCGCGCCCGCGGGAACTTCTTCCCGGCGGCGTGCGCCTGCCGGAGCTTTTCCGCCAACACCTCGCCGTAGGCCGAAGCGAATTTCTGCTTTGGCCGAAGCTTCACGATCACGTCGATGTCGTTCACTTCGGGCGCGCCCCGCAGGTAACTGCCGAACAGCACCACCTCCAAGACCTCGTAGAGATAGGTGTCCAGCTCGCGGACGGAGCGGACCCTGTCCATGAACGCCGCCATGATCTCGTCGGCTTGCGCGCGCGTGATCGAGGGCAGCGTCGATGCGTTCGCGAGCCGCGTGCCTTCGGGCGTCGTTTCCCACCGCTCGGCCTCGGGGGAGTTTTTCAGGCGCAGGGGAACGATGTACCGCGCCGTCTGAAGCTCGCGGACGACACGGTCGGCCTCGGCCCCGTCGGCCTTCAGCGTCTGCTCGACCCATGTGCGGTCGAACACCAGTTTCTTCAGCATGTCGCGTATGGCGACGATGGGGTAACCGACGAGCTTGTCCTCGGGATCGATGCGCATGAGACCCGCGCGTTGTCCACCCTTACACCGATCGGGTCCGGCGCCGGAAACGGTCGAGGTAGGTGGGCAGGATGATTTCGACCGTCTTGGGCTGGATTCCGAGATCGGCGAAGGTGAGCGCCTTGCGCCCCACCACGTTGTCGCGCTTGAGCAGCCGCACCTGGTCGCGCGTGATGAGCTTGATCCCGAACAATTCCAGCGCCGCCGCTTTGATCGCGAGCAGGGCCAGCGGGACCGGAACCAGGATCCGCGGCCGCCCGATCTCCTTCAACACCAGGTCCAGCACTTCCTTGAACGAATAGGCCCTGGGTCCGCCCAGCTCGTAGCGCTTGCCGGCCGCATCCGCCGACTCGAGCGCGCGCATGATGGCCTCCGCCACGTCGCCGACGTACACGAGCTGGAACTTCGGCCCGCCTTTGCCGAACAGCTTGACCTTGGGCAGCTGGCCCGGAGCGAAAGTGAGCGTGGGCGACGCGCCGAACACGGGCACGACGGGCGAGAGCCGCGCAATGGCCGCGAACGTGTTGAAGAAATGGTCCTCGGGCCCGAAGATCACGCTCGGCCGCAATATCGTGGCGTCCGGGAAGGCCGCCAGCACCGCCTCTTCGCCCAGCGCCTTGGTGCGCGCGTACGCCGACTCGGAAGCCTTGTTCGCGCCCAGCGCCGAGACGTGGACGAGCCTCTTGGCGCCGGCCGCGGCGGCGGCCGCGGCGACCCTGCCCGCAGCCCGATGATGGATCTCTTGGAAGGTCCGCCGGCGCGTCTCGGACAGGATTCCCACCAGATTGACCACAGCGTCCGCCCCGGCGACCGCGGCCGCGACGTCCGTATCGACCGCGATGTCGGCGGCCATGGGAACGATCTGTCCCACGTCGCCGAGCGGCTTCAAGAACCCTGCGTCCAGAGGGTCGCGGACCGCGACCCGGACCACGGCCCCGGTGGCCGCCAAGCGTTGCACCAGGTGCCGGCCGAGGAAGCCGGAGCCGCCGAAGACCGTGACCTGACTTCTTTCCAATTTCAGGGGTGCCGTCATCCCCGCTCCTTGCCCGCCCGATGCCGCGCGCTTCAGGGTCGCGCCTCATTGCCCCCTGCCGACGCCCGCGCCGATGCCCGCACCGTATGCCCGCACCGTATGCCCGCATCGATGCCCTGCGCCGACTGGCCGGGGCACAGATTATCGGGCGAACCACGGGCTGGCCATACGGAAGTGCGCGCCCGGGCCGGATGCGGCATCTTGGATCGCGGGAGCGGCCCGGGAGCGGGTGAATCGCAATTGACTTCGGCGGTGCGGGGAGTTAACTCCGGGGTCCACCGCAAACCCCCATCGCAAGCCCAGGTGGCGGAATTGGTAGACGCGCAGGTTTCAGGTACCTGTGGCCGCAAGGTCGTGGAAGTTCGAGTCTTCTCCTGGGCACCATGCGATCTCCCGCCCCTCCGGCCGGCCGCCGGACGGCGCCCCGAATGGCATCGATGAAAGCCCGCCCGAAGGTCCCGCAGCTCAAGTCGATCAAGTTGCATCGCGGCGACCTGCCCGAGGACGTCGCCTTCCACGGCTCGGTCGCGGTGGACACCGAGACCATGGGCCTCGACCCCAACCGCGACCGTTTGTGCCTGGTGCAGCTTTCGGGCGGCGACGGCGTGTGCCACATCGTCCAGATCGCGCAGGTAGAGCCCTCGGCCCTGAGTCCGGTGGCCCCGAATCTGGCGGCCGTGATGGGCGACGAGTCGCTCACCAAGATCTATCATTTCGCGCGCTTCGACCTGGCGACGATGCGCCGCCATCTGGGGGTGCTGGCGAAGCCCGTCTTCTGCACCAAGATCGCCTCCCGGCTCACCCGGACCTACACCGACCGCCACAGCCTCAAGGACCTGTGCAAGGAGCTCCTTGGCGTCGACCTCTCTAAGCAGCAGCAGTCCTCGGACTGGGGCGCGGCCGAACTCACCGAAGAGCAACTCACCTACGCCGCCTCCGACGTTCTCTATCTCCACGCCCTTCGCGAGCGCCTCGACGACATGCTGGCGCGGGAGGGCCGCTCCGAACTGGCCGAGGCCTGCTTCCGCTTCCTGCCGGCCCGCGCCCTGCTCGATCTCGCCGGCTGGGCCGAACAGGACATATTCGAGCACTAGCCTCGATCCCATTGGCAGGCGCGCCGGGGCGTTGCGCGCAATTGACCTCTCATGGGCGCCCCGTCATAGTGACGGCAACGGTCGTCCTTGGATTTTGCTTGAGATTTTGGGCAGTTGGAGGCGTTTTGCCGTCCCTGGCCGGTGCGGCCGCAGCCACTGCCGAGACCGGCAGCCTAGACCGGCAGCCGAGACCGGCCCCCTTGGATCGGCCCCTTGAATCGGCCCCTTGAATCGGCAACCACGATACGGCCGCAATGAAGACACGGACCAAGCCCGAAGCCAAAGCCCCGACGCCCCCGGCGCGCAAGCCCGTGGACGACCTCGCCGTCGCGCGCCGCGTCCTCGCCACCGAGGCCCAGGCCTTGTCCGTCCTGGCCGGCGCCCTGGGTCCGTCGTTCGCGCGGGCGCTCGATCTTCTGGGCCGGGACGGCGGCCGGGTGATCGTGACCGGCATGGGCAAGAGCGGGCACGTCGCCCGCAAGATCGCCGCCACCCTCGCCTCCACCGGCACGCCGGCCCTGTTCGTCCATCCCGGCGAGGCCAGCCACGGCGACCTGGGCATGATCACCCCGGCCGATGCCGTGCTGGCGCTCTCCAACTCCGGCGAGACCCAGGAGCTGACCGATATCGTGGCCTACACCCGGCGCTTCGGCATTCCGCTGGTGGCGATCACGGCGCGCGCCGAAAGCTCGTTGGCCGAGGCCGCCGACGCGGCGCTGATGCTTCCCGATACGCCCGAGGCGTGCCCGATGGGCCTGGCGCCCACCACCTCGACGACTTCGATGCTGGCGCTGGGCGACGCGGTCGCGGTGGCGCTGTTGGAGCGGAAGGGATTCTCGACCGAGGATTTCTATCGGCTGCATCCCCGCGGCAGGCTGGGCCAGCGGTTCCTGCGGGTCGCCGACCTCATGCATTCGGGCGACGAGCTTCCCGTCATCGCGCTCGACGGCGTGATGTCCGAGGCGATCCTGATCATGACGGCCAAACGGTTCGGCTGCGTCGGCGTGCTGGACGGCAAGGGCCGGCTCGCGGGCATCATCACCGACGGCGACCTTCGCCGCCACATGAGCGACGCCCTGCTCGCCCGGCCTTTGGCGGACGTGATGACGGCGAAACCGAAGACGATCCGTCCCGGCGCGCTGGCGGCCGAGGCGGTGCACGTGATGAACGACCGCAAGATCACCAGCCTGTTCGCCGTCGAGGCGGACCGGCCGGTCGGCATCCTGCACATCCACGATTGCCTGCGCGCAGGCGTGGCGTAGACGATGGGCTCCAGGCGATCCCGGAACGACGACGCGACATCGGCGGCGCAGCAATCCCTGTTCGGGCGAACGCGCGGCGGGCGTGGCGGGCGCGCGCGCGACGCGCCTGCCGCTTCGGTTGCGGCGAACGATCTCGCGAGCCTGCGCCATCGCCGGTTCGTCGGCCTGATGAAGCTGCTGCTTCCCGCCCTGGCGCTGGCGATCGTGGCGCTGGTCGTCGCCTGGCCCAAACTCGTAGGCACCAGCAAGCGATTCCGCATCGAGTTCGCGTCCACGCTAACGGGAGACGCCCAGTCATTGCGCATGGTCCGGCCGCGATTCACGGGGGTGGACGGCAGCGACCGGCCCTTCACCGTCACGGCGGACGCCGCGACCCGAGTCGCGCCCCAATCCGAGCTCATCGACCTCGAGCGACCCCAAGCCGACATCACGCTCGCGGGCGGCGCCTGGGTGACGCTGTCCGCGACCGAGGGAACCTATGACCAGGTCAAGCACGGCCTCGACCTGCGGCGCGAGGTGAATCTGTTTCATGACGCCGGCTACGAGTTTCACACCTCGCAGGCGCATCTCGATCTTGCGGCCGGCACCGCCCAGGGCGACGAGCCGGTCGAGGGACAGGGACCGTTCGGGCATCTCAAGGCCCAGGGCTTCCACATCCTCGACCGCGGGGCGGTCGTGACCTTCAAGGGCCCTTCGACCCTGGTCCTTTACCCCGGCGCCGGGAAGCGGCCGCAATGAGGCCCTCGCCCTCACGCCTGCGCGGCGCGGCGCCGGCGCTTCGCCGCGGCGCCTTTCTCTCTGTTGCGCTGGCCGCCGTCTTGGCCGCCGGCATCGGCGCCGCCGTCGTCGCATCGTGGCCCTTCGGTATGGCCGCGGCGCGCGCCCAAGGGCTCGGCCTGCAACAGGGGTCCGACCAGCCGGTGGAGATCAACGCCGACGAGGGCATCGAGTGGCGCCAGGAACAGAAGATCTACGTCGCCAAGGGGAACGCGAGCGCCAAGCGCGGCGACGTGACGCTGCACGCCGACACCTTGACCGCCCATTACCGGCCCACCGGCGAAGGCGGCACCGACATCTGGCGCATCGACGCGGCGGGACATGTCAGCATCGTCTCGCCCTCGGCGACGGCCAGCGGCGACAACGGCGTCTATGAGGTGCCGACCGGCATCCTGGTGCTCAAGGGCCGGGATCTGAAGCTGGTGGCCCAGTCGTTCACCGTCACCGCGCGCGACAGCCTGGAATACTACGAGGCGAAAAGGATGGCGGTGGCCCGCGGCAACGCCGACGTGACCAGCGAGGACAGGAATCTCAAGGCCGATATCGTCACCGCCTATTTCCGCGACGCCTCCGAAAAGGCCCCAAAGAAATTAGAAGAGAAATCAGAAGCAAAATCGGACGCAAAATCGGATGCGACGCCGCGAACAAAGCCGGCGGGGACCACCAAGGCCAAGAAACCGGCGGGCGCGGGCGATCCGGGAGCCACCGAACTCCAGCGCGTCGAGGCCTTCGACAACGTCCGGGTTTCGAGCCCGGGGCAGGTGGCCACGGCCGAGCGCGGCGTTTACGATGTCGAAAGCGGTATCGTGACCCTCTATGGGTCGGTTAAGATTACCCGCGGGGACAACCAGTTGAATGGCGAATTCGGCGAAATGAACATGAACACGGGCGTCAGCCGTCTGTTGAGCGGCCCGCCGGGCGCGGAGGGCCGCAAGCCCGTGCGCGGCCTGTTCTCGCCCAAGAAGAAGCCCGAGATCGCGCCGCGCGAGGCCCCCGCGCAAAAGCCGCCGGCCCAGTAGATGGCGGGCGCGTTCGAAACATCCGTTCCCAAGGCGGGCGGCGACGGCCCGGCCGGCCCCAGGCTGGTGTCCGATAACAGCGGCCTGGTCGCCAACAATCTGGGCAAGTCGTACAAGAAGCGCCCGGTCCTGCGCGGCGTCAGCCTTACGGTGCAGCGCGGCGAGGCGGTGGGCTTGCTGGGTCCGAACGGGGCCGGGAAGACCACCTGCTTCTACATCATCACCGGCCTCATCGCGCCGGATTACGGCACCATCCTTCGCGACGGGTACGACATCACGGACATGCCGATGTACCGCCGGGCGCGGCTCGGCATCGGATATCTGCCGCAAGAGGCGTCCATCTTCCGCGGCATGACGGTCGAGGACAACATCCGCGCCGTGCTCGAGGTGGTCGAGCCGTTGCGCGACCAGCGCGAGGCGATGCTCGACATGCTGCTCGCGGAATTTTCGATTTCGCATTTGCGCCGCACGCCGGCGCTCGCGCTTTCCGGCGGCGAGCGGCGGCGCGTCGAAATCGCGCGCGCGCTGGCCTCGCAGCCGCACTTCATGCTCCTGGACGAGCCGTTGGCCGGCATCGATCCGATCGCGGTCGGAGAAATTCGCGTTCTGGTATCGCACCTCAAGGACCGCGGCATCGGTGTTCTGATCACCGATCACAACGTGCGTGAGACTCTCGACATCGTCGACCGCGCCTACATCCTGCACGAGGGCGCGGTTTTGATGCACGGCCCGCCCGCCGAGATCGTGGCCCATCGCGAGGTCCGCCGCGTTTACTTGGGGGAAAGGTTTAGCCTGTAGGACAGGCCCATGGCCCTGACACCCCGGTTAGACCTCCGACAGACCCAATCGTTGGTGATGACGCCGCAGTTGCAGCAGGCGATCAAGCTGCTGCAACTGAGTGCGCTGGAGCTGGTCGAGTACGTGGGGCTCGAATTGGAGCGCAATCCCCTTCTCGAGCAGGACAGCGAGCCGGGCGAATCCGAGGCCGCCGAATCCCAAGCCCCCGCAGACGACGCCGGCGCACCCGACCGCGACGTGTCCGAATCCGCCGAGCTCGCCAACCAGGGCACGCTTCCCGACGACGCCCAAGCGCCGCTCGACGTCGATTACGGGAACGTCTGGGAGAGCGAGGAAATCCGCGAGGGCCCGGCCCAATTCGCCGACTGGGGCCGCGGCGGCAGTCCGCGTTTCGACGATCCCGATTCCGCCGTCGATCAGACGCTGGGACACGAAAAGAGCCTACGCGACCATCTTCTCGACCAGATCGCAATGGACCTCGACGACCCGGCCACCCGGCTGATCGCAGTCCATCTCGTTGACATGCTGGACGAGTCCGGATATCTGACCGGCGATTTGCGCGCGGTGGCGGAGACATTGGGGTGCGATATCGCGCGCGTCGAATCGGTGCTGGAGAAGCTCCAACATTTCGATCCTCCCGGATTATTCGCCTGCGACCTGGCCCAGTGCCTGGCGCTGCAGCTGCGCGACCGCGGCCGCCTCGATCCGGCGATGGAGGCCATGCTGGCGCATCTCGACCTGGTGGCGCGCGGCGACATGCGCGCGCTCATGAAGCTGTGCGGCGTCGATGCCGAAGACATCGCCGAGATGACGGCGGAGATCCGCGCGCTCAATCCCAAGCCGGGCCTGGCCTTCGACGGCATGATCGCGCAGGCGGTCATCCCCGACGTGATCATGCGGCCCTTGCCCAAGGGCGGCTGGAGCGTGGAGCTCAACAACGACACGCTGCCGCGCCTCCTGGTCAACAACAGCTATTACGCCAAGGTGACACGCGAGGCGCGCACCAAGGAAGACAAGGACTACATCAGCGCCTGTTTCCAGTCGGCCAACTGGCTGGTCAAGTCGCTGCACCAGCGCGCCACCACGATTCTCAAGGTCGCGACCGAGATCGTGCGGCAACAGGACGCGTTCTTTCTCCACGGCGTGCAACGGCTGCGGCCGCTCGTCCTTCGCGACATCGCCGAGGCCATCGGCATGCACGAGAGCACGGTGAGCCGAGTCACCACGAACAAGTACATGGCGACTCCCCGCGGCATCCTCGAACTCAAATATTTCTTCAGCTCATCGATCGCGGCCACGGGCGGCGAGGCGATCTCCGCCGAGGCCGTGCGGCATCGCATCAAGAACCTCATCGAAAAGGAATCGGCGAAGGAAATCCTTTCCGACGACCAGATCGTCGACCTGCTCCGGAAGGAGGGGATGGACATCGCGCGGCGCACCGTCGCCAAGTACCGCGAGGCGATGCGGATTCCCTCGTCGATCGAGCGCCGCCGGCAGAAATCTGCAAGGATTTAGAAGCCGTTGGCCCATTCCGGGCGGGACGTATTGACTTCGCTCCCAGCCGAATCTATGGTCCGCCCCTCGGTTGGCTGGGATGCGAAGCCGGTTCACGATCGCAGTCAGTCGCTTCAACCGACGCTAATTCATTCATGCAACTATCGGTAAAGGGCAAGCGGATCGACGTCGGCGACGCGTTGCGGACGCACATCGAGGCATCGCTTCCGGCGACGGTGTCGAAATACTTCGACAAGGCGATCGACGCGACGGTCACGTTGGCGCGCAGGGCTCATCTATTCCGTAGCGACATTTCGGTCCACATCGGTCGCGGCATGTTGCTTCAGGGTCACGGCGAGGCGGGCGACGCCTATGCGGCTTTCGAGGCCGCATCCGAGCGGATCCAGAAACGACTGCGGCGCTATAAGCGCTGGCTGCGGGACCATCACAAGAACCGCGACGACCGCGAAGAGACAATCGTCGCCAGCCAGTATATCCTTGCTGGCGAGAACGAGAACGAAGAGGAGGCCGCGGCCAACCCGGTGATCGTCGCCGAGATGTCGACCGAGATCGACACGCTGACCGTCCGCGAGGCGGTGATGCGCATGGATCTCGCGGACGTGTCGGCGATGATGTTCCGCAATCGCGCGCACGGCGGCCTCAACATGGTCTATCGCCGCTCCGACGGGAACGTGGGGTGGATCGATCCGCAGGGCGCCAAGAAATCCGTGAAGCTGGGCTAGGATTGATGATGGAAATTACCGACCTGATAACGCCCAAGACCGTCGTCGCCAACCTCAAGGCGACGAGCAAGAAGCAGGCGCTTCAAGAGTTGTCGAAACGCATGGCCGAACTCACCGGCCTTCCCGAGCGCGACATCTTCGACGTGCTGTTGGAGCGCGAGCGGCTGGGGACCACCGGCGTGGGCATGGGCATCGCCATCCCACACGGGAAGCTGCCCGGCCTGAAACGCCTTTACGGGATGTTCGCCAAGCTGGAACGCCCGATCGATTTCGAGGCCATCGACGAGCAGCCCGTGGACCTCATCTTCCTTCTGCTCGCGCCCGAAACGGCGGGCGCCGATCATTTGAAGGCGCTGGCGCGCATCTCGCGGCTGCTGCGCAACAAGGCCATCTGCGAGAAGCTGCGCGGCACCGACAACTCCGACGCCCTTTACGCCCTCATCTCCGACGAGGCGGCAAGCCACGCCGCCTGACGGGCGCCCGTCCCGTCACCGTCCCCCTCCGGCCATAAAGAAACGCGCGCCCTAGGGCGCGCGCTCTTCCCGTCGCACCGCCTCGCGGCGGTCATGGGGCCGTCAACCGGCTGTCAGTGGACACTCATGGGTTCGAGCCCGTGCTGGCGCGCGGCGGCGAACGCGACCTCGCGGTCGGGCAGCGCCGCCATCGGCGTGCCGTCGGCGGCATGGATCATGAATCCCCGGCCATCCGGCGTCTCGACGGTCCGGACGTAGGCGAGATCGTTCATGCCCAGGGCGGCGAATTCCTGCTGCGTGAAACATGTCAATTTTTCTGTCGTGGTCATTTTCGTCGGTCCTTGTCCAATTCGGTTTCTTGCCGCCGAAACTCAGCTCGCCTTGCGGCCGGATTTGCCCCCGACGTCCACCGACGCCTTCTGCTCACCGGAGCCGTTCGAGCGAATCTCGATCGTGCGCGACTTCGATTCCGCGGTCGGGCGGTGCAGCTCGATGCTGAGCAGCCCGTTGTCGAGCGCCGCACCCGCCACCTTGATGCCCTCGGCCAGCACGAAGCTGCGCTGGAACTGGCGCGCCGCGATGCCGCGATACAGGAACTCCCGTTCGTCCTCGTCGGCGCGCTTGCCGCTGATGACGAGCTGGTTGTCCTCGACGGTCACGTTGAGGTCGTCCGGGGTGAAACCGGCGACCGCGAGCGTGATCCGAAGCGCGTCTTCGCCGACGCGCTCGATGTTGTACGGCGGATAGCCGTCGCTGGAGACCTTGGAAATTCGGTCGAGCGCCCGCTCGAAATGGTCGAAGCCGAGCAGAAGCGGGCTGTTGAACAGAGACACGCGGGTCATGAGCGATCCTCCTCCTATGAGCGAGATCCCTTGGGGCCCGATCATCGGCGCCCCGAAATGCCGGCCCGATGCGCCGCGCATTTCATGAGTTCTATATTTGCGGGCCGGGCCCCGCTTTCAAGCCCGCCGCCCCGTCCCCGGACCTGCTGGCGACACCCCGCACCGCACTTCGGGGTGCGGACGTAACCTGTTGCGATCATTATACGATTCCGGCGTCTTCGCGGAAAGCCCCGGCCCTGCCTGCCCGCCCCGGGGAACCCCCGGCCGATGACGGCCGGGGCATTTGACCGCGGGCGGCGGCGCCGCCATTGTCGAGGCTCGGACCCCGAGGCAATACAACGATGACGGATAGCCATGACTGATGGCAGGGCAGCGGCGGCCGGGCCGGGCCGAAAACCGCCGAAGCGCCGCCCGGAGAGGGCAAGGGCCTTGATGCGCGCCGCCGTTCTGGCGGCATGTCTTGGCACTTTCCTCGCGGCGCTGCCGGCCTCCGGGCCGGGATGGGCCGGCGAACCTGCGACGGCCTCTCCCGGCATAGCACCGAGGCGGATCGCCTCCATCAACCTGTGCGCCGATCAGCTGGTGCTGCGCCTGGCGGACCGGGAGCGGATCGTCTCGGTCTCGAGCCTGGCGCGGGACCCGCGGATTTCCAACACGGCGGCCGAGGCCGGGTCCGTGCCGGTCAACCGCCGCTCGGCCGAGGAGATCGTGCGGCTCGCCCCCGACCTGGTGGTTTCGGGCCGCTTCGGGCCGCGCAAGACGAACGAGGCGCTGCGGCGCCTCGGCATCCCGGTGTTCGAGCTCGACGTCGCCGAATCGATCGCCGACGTGCGCCGCACCATCCGGGAACTCGCCGCCGCGCTCGGCGTGCGCGCGCGGGGCGAGGACATGATCCGCGGCATCGACGACGCCCTCGCCGCGCTGCCGCAACC
>JBAVNO010000171.1:0-2090 GCA_049691095.1 Alphaproteobacteria bacterium
GCCATGATCCCCGCCGTGCCGTCGTCGCCCGCCGCGCCGTTCGCCGCCGCCGCGCGCGGCCAGACGCTGAGGACCGCCTTGTCCTCCTTCAGCGTCCCGTCGCCGACCAGAAGGCCGGCCAGGTAGCCCTCTTCCGCGCTGAATTCGCCGGGCCAGTCTGCGGCGGCGCGGTGGTCATTGAGGACGACCCGGTCGCCGGGCTTGAGCGCGCCCGCCGGCACCCAGGCCGTGTCCATTCGCCAGCGCGTCATCGCGGTCACGGCCCGCACCGGATGATCGGCGGTGAGTCGCAGCGCGTAGCCTTCGCGCGTGACGAGACGCAGCACCGGCTTGCGGCCGGTGGAGAAGAAGCCCTCGGGGCCGGTTTCATGCGCGACGCCGTTCACACGCGCGGCGAACGGCAAGTCCACGAGCTCGTGCACCTGGCGTGGCCCGAGCGCGGTGTCCACCCAGGTGTCGCCGGTCACGCAAGGATTCGTGGCGTGGATGGTCTCGCAGTAATAGAGGTTGTTGGCGCGGTTGATGCGGTCGATGAAGATCACGCCCGGCTCGGCATAGGCGTAGGTGGCGCGCATGATCTTGTCCCACAGCGCGCGCGCCGGGACGGTCTTGTAGCTGACGCCGCCGAAGTCGAGCTCCCACGGCGCGTCCTCCTTGACCGCCTGCATGAAGGCGTCGCTGACCAGCACCGAGAGGTTGAACATGCGCAGCCGCCCGGGCTCGTTCTTGGCCTCGATGAAGGCCTCGATGTCGGGATGGTCGCAGCGCATGGTCGCCATCATGGCGCCGCGCCGGTAGCCGGCGCTCATGATGGTGCGGCACATGGCGTCCCACACGTCCATGAACGAGAGCGGGCCCGAGGCGTCCGCCCCCACGCCCTTGACCGGCGCGCCCTTGGGCCTCAATGACGAGAAGTCGTAGCCGATGCCGCCGCCCTGCTGCATGGTCAGCGCCGCTTCCTTCAGGTTCTCGAAGATGCCGCCCATGTCGTCGGGGATGTCGCCCATGACGAAGCAGTTGAACAGCGTCACCAGGCGGCCGGTCCCGGCGCCGGCCAGGATCCGGCCCGCGGGCAGGAACCGGAAGTCGGACAAGGCTTCGTAGAAATGCCCGGCCCAGCGCTCGGGATCGGCCTCGGGGGCGGCCAAAGCCGCGGCCACCCGGCGCCAGGTGTCCTCGACGGTCTTGTCCACAGCCTGTCCGCCCGGCCCCTTGAGCCGGTATTTCATGTCCCAAATCTGCTGGGAAACCGCGGAAAGCGCCGTCACGGACCTCTCCTTGCCGGGGGCGGCCAGGGCCTGAATCTACCCGCGGCCGTTGTGGAATACATGAAATAATAAATGAAAATAACTACTTAAGCCATAGTGTAGTGCGCGGGACCAAGCCCCGTCAAGCCAATGTTCTCGTTATGTTTCCACAGGCGGCCGGCGGCCCGAAAGCCTTGCGCGCCGCGCCTCTCGGGCTGTTTGTGCCCGGGATTCACGATTTCCAGCGGACTGCATTCCACAACTTTTTCCACATCGGGATTGGCCGCGCCGCGCGCTTGCGGGCGGGGTCTCAGGGCGCCGCCATTGCCGCGCGGGCCGCGGCTGCCTCGGCCACCAGGCGTTTGGTGGCGCCCTCGATACGGGATTGGAGCTCGGCCATGAAGGCGTCGCGGTCCAGCCCCGGGGCGATCGGGGGCAGGAACTCGATCACGACCCGGCCCGGGCGCTTGAGGAAGCCGCGGCGGCGCCAATAGAGCCCCGAGTCGAGGGCCACGGGAACGACGGGCGCGCCCGCCATGGCGTAGAGCGCGGCCACGCCGGCGTGGTACGGGCGCTTGGCATGGAGCGCCACCCGCGTGCCCTCGGGGAAGATGACCACATGGCGGCCTGTGGCGAGCGCCCGTTTGGCGCGGCGCACGATGGATTTGAGCGCCGCCGCTCCGGCCTTGCGGTCGATGGCGATCATGCCCAGGCGCGCCAGGAACCAGCCGAACAGCGGGATGGCGAACAGCTCCCTTTTCACCACGAAGGCCGGGTCGCCGAGGATGAGCGGCAGGGCCAGGGTCTCGAACGCCGACTGGTGCTTGACCGCCAGCACGCAGG
>JBAVNO010000172.1:0-1501 GCA_049691095.1 Alphaproteobacteria bacterium
GGCGCATGTGTTTTGGCGGGCCAAAAGACATGTCTTTCTTATGGCACTCGATGATTGCCAAACGTCCATCTGTTTTCAGAATACGGCGTATCTCAGTGCACAACGCTTTTGCTCTCTTAGCAACATCGGGTATGTGAAGTACAGTTGCTGCAAGGCACACGTCTACGCAGCCTTCTCTAATGGGTAGTAGTTCGGTAGCATCAGCAACTATTGCGGTTATGTTTGTAATACCCTCCGCACTGGCTCGTTGCTTCACATGGGCGATGAGTGGTTCTGATTTGTCCAGGGCATAAACCACGCCCGACGGTCCGACGAGCTTGGATGCGTGAAGCGCATAATCACCGGGTCCACAGCCTAGGTCGATGAAGACGTCACCTGCTTTGAGTTTCAGTTCCCCGAACACCCGACTCGGGTCATGTATCCAGAAACTGCTTCCCCCTCGTCGGCATTTACTGTGTCCATAGCCGAATTCGTGTTCACCTTCTACGGGGTTATTCATAACAATCACCCATTTCCTGGCAGAGTTTCTGCATCCATTTAGGGATGAGGACTTCCCCCTGGGGATAAAACTCCTTGACATATGGTTTGATATCGATGACGGGGCTTCCATCAACCGCATCCAAACCAGAGACTCGCAATACATTTTCGTTCTTTCCGCGCAACCGAACAACGGCCATCAGTACGGGGTTGGGACGAACAGGGCTACAGGTACAGAAAATCCCCACCAACGGATTATCCTTTCTTCCCATGGGATGCACCCGGGTCAGGAGGCGGCTCTGTTCCGTCACTTTATGAGCCCAATAACGCACGACAAGATGGGAGTATTCTTCGATGCCATCGAGAATATTCATAATGCCTTTATTGATAACAATTTCTGAAATCTCCCGGTACGATTCACGAATTTCAGCCTTGATGGCATCTATTTCGCCTTGCATTTCAATATCACTGTCTCCTGCCGCCAGAAAGGGTTCTTTAACCTTGTTCCTTATGGTTCCCACCGTCCGCAACGTCATGCTAGCCGGCGTCTCCCCAGGCAGATGAGGTAATTTCTCCGGTTTGTCCATCATACATCTCCATTCTTCCAGGGATATTCAATGACTCTGGAATAGTAAGTATTATCGTTCTTTAGCTACTATCCCTTGTCCCTCGACCTGATAGTATTTCCCGGCGCTACATATTAGGCAGAGTCCACGGTTTTTTCCTTCAGACACAGTTTTCGTAGCCATGATCGGTTCCCCGCAGGCAGGGCAGATGGCATTTTCAACTATCGGAGCATAATCCGGCAGCTCAGGACGAACATTTTCAACCTTCAGTACCTCCTTGAAAGGAAGTTTAATCAGGGCAAAAGCTGCTTCTCGCCCCTTCTCTTTGAAAAGGGCTTCTTCGCTTTTGCTGCCAGCCCTATTTTTTATAACCTTCTCCATGAGCGGATAAAATTCGGGAACTAGGCGATGTATGCATAAACGAAAGTCGGCTCGGACGCGCACACGTACTGCTGTGT
>JBAVNO010000173.1:0-2566 GCA_049691095.1 Alphaproteobacteria bacterium
CGCCGCGGCGCCGATTCCGACGCCGCGCTCGGTCTTCTCGGTCTGCATGCCCTCGCGCAACAGGTCGCTCACCACCTCCTGAACCACGGCGGCGTCGATGGCATGCAGCTCCTCGAGGAATCCGAACAGCAGCAGCCGCGAACATAAGGTATTGATTCGACGAGGTATTCCGCCGGTGTGGGTATGGATCAGGCGGAATGTCTCGTCGCTGAAGCTGGGATCGTTCTGCCAGCCGACGGTCTTCAGGCGGTGTTCGACGTAGGCGCGCGTCTCGCCCGCATCCATGGGCTCGAGATGGTACGAGGCGATGATGCGCTGGCGCAGCTGCTCGAGCCCGTCGCTGGCGATCGTGGCGCGGAACTGCGGTTGTCCGAGCAGGAAGCATTGGAGAAGCGCCTTTTCGTCGGTCTGAAAATTCGACAGCATGCGCAGCTCTTCGATCGAGCCCATGGGAAGGTTCTGGGCCTCGTCGATGACGAGCAGGACGCGGCGGCCCTGGCGTGAGCACTGCGAGCAGAAGGTTTCGATTCGCCGCAACAGCGTCGCCTTGTCCGCTCCCTCGAAGGGGATCGAGAAGGCGGCCGCAACCATGCGCAAGGTGTCGTCGGGGGCAAGCTGGGTCGTCACGACCTTGGCGGCGACGTATTTCTGGCTGTCGAGCTCGGAGAAAAGGTGGCCGACCAGCGTGGTCTTGCCCATTCCGATGTCGCCGGTGATGACGATGAAGCCTTCGCCCTGATTGAGCCCATAGGTGAGATAGGCCATCGCCTTGCGGTGGCCGCGGCTGCCGAAATAGAACCGCGGGTCGGGGCTGAGTTGGAACGGCCGCCCGTTCAGGTGGTAGAACGACGTGTACATTTGGCTTTCGGGACCTAAAAGTCCTTTCTGAGGCCGACGGCGATCACGTTTTCCGTGATGTTGTTGGCGGCGATCGTCGATCTGCGGTCCGTGCGGTTTAACGTGAGCCAGGTGCGCACGTCCTCGAGAAGCTGATAATTCAGCCTCGCGTTCCCTATGAACAGGTCGTCGGTACGGGGGCTGACGCCCGAAAACTCCGTGGATTGGAAACTGGCCCCGAGATCGAGGGTGGTCTTGTGCGTGAGCCTGCGGTTCCAGTTCACGCTTCCGCCGATCACGTTCTCGTCGTTCCCGGCCGCCTCGCGATTCCGTGTCTCGTCAAAAGCCTGAACATTGAACGTATTGCGGTCGATCTTGCTGACCATGGCGGCGGCGAACCGGGTCCGGCGAAACGACTGGTCGACAAGACCAAAGGCGGAGTTGCCGAACACGAAGGGAAGGCCGGTCCGGGTGTCGATCAACTGCCCGTCGGGGCCCACGCCCACGAAACTAAGATCGGTCGTGAGGACCTGTTGCGTGGTCTGAATTGTTTCGCTGTAGGTGGCGGTAAACGTGGTCCGCGACGTCGGACGGTAGCTTGCATCGAGATTGAAGCTCTCGGAATTGAAACGGTGGCCGTAGGTCGCACGGACGCTGGAGCGCGGGCCCGGAGTCAGCTGCACGCCCGCACTCCAAAACGGGCCGTTGGGCGCATTCGTCAAGGTCTGGTCCCTGATCCGCTCATAGCCGTAGGTCCCGACCAACGACATCCAGCGGTAAAGGGCGTATCTTATGTCCGCCGCCAAAGTCCGCCGACTGTACGTCGAGGCGGCGCCGAGCGTACTGCTTCGCGAACGGTTGCTGCGTTCTTCGTCGGCCCGAAGGGTCCAGCCCAGCCGGCCGAATCGCCGCCCGCTGCTGAGATTGAACGAGAGCTCGTTGGTGGTCGTATCCGCGAAATCCTGCGTTCCCGATGAGACGTTGCGGAATGTGTACCGGCTTTCGGAATCGGCCCACCCGCCGAAGTGGTGGCGAAGATAAGGGCTCAAGTTGTAGGTCTGGACCGTAGTGCGGTTGCTGCTGATATTGGTGTTTGACTGCGAAACGGCGTCGCGGTTGCTGATGAACTGCTCGTTCATGGCCGCCTGCGCGTCGACGAAGAACATATCCTGGATCAGCTCCGCTTTTCCCGTCGCCCTAAGATTGTTGACCGTTCGATTGCCCTCGCTGTGGTCGGCGAAGAAAAGGCGCTCGAGGCCATAATCCACGGTGAGCTGTAGCCTGGCCCCGGTGCCCCGGATGTTGACGTGCGGACGGATACTGGTGATGAAATCGGACTGCTCGTTGTCCGGGGTCAGCAGCACGTTATCGGTGTAGGACTCCTCCACACTGACGGAGGGGTCGATTCGCCACGTGGCCGCGTCAGCCGGTGCGAGACTCGCCAGCAACTGCCACGAGGCAAGGAGAATGGCGCATACGAGAGAGCTTCCCGGAAACGAAGCGGGCGTCGTCATGTGCCGAACGGTTCCCCCCGCCCAAGGCGACTACGGGTAATAGTGGCCGTAATACGAACCGAATTGCTCGGCCCTATTCGTTGACCTTGTCTTGTTTAATACGAGCCTTATGTTCTTGCAACGGCTAACAAGTTCGAGCGCCGAATCGACGGCCGCCCGGCTGGTCTGCTCGGCCTCGACGACGAGCACGACCTGGCCCACATGGAGGGCTAGAA
>JBAVNO010000174.1:0-4427 GCA_049691095.1 Alphaproteobacteria bacterium
ATCGAAACCGCCCCGCCGCCGCTGCGCCGCAAGCCCGCTTAGGTCGATTCCCGCTCCATATTTTTGTTAAGGTGCGCGCGCCGGATCGGAGATAATAGGCCATGGGGAAAACGCTGTTCGGGACCGACGGAATCCGGGGCACGGCCAACGTCGAGCCGATGACGGCCCAGACCGCGTTGCGGGTCGCCATGGCCGCCGGCCACCACTTCATCCGCGGCGATCACCGGCACCTGGCGGTCATCGGCAAGGACACGCGCCTTTCCGGCTACATGCTGGAGCCGGCGCTGACCGCGGGCTTCATCTCCATGGGCATGGACGTGGTGCTGGTGGGGCCGCTGCCGACGCCGGCCGTGGCCATGCTGACCCGCAGTCTGCGTGCGGATCTGGGCGTCGTCATCTCGGCCTCCCACAATCCCTTCGACGACAACGGCCTGAAGTTCTTCGGGCCCGACGGCTACAAGCTCTCCGACGCGGTCGAGCGCGAGATCGAGGCCCGGGTGGCGAAGGGCGTGGTGGAGAGATTGGCCGCGCCGGCGAAGCTGGGACGGGCCCGCCGGCTCGATGACGCGCAAGGCCGGTACATCGAATTCGTCAAGAATACGTTCCCGCGCGGATTGCGCCTCGACGGGCTGAAGATCGTCGTCGATTGCGCCCACGGCGCCGCCTACAAGGTGGCGCCCACGGTGCTGTGGGAGCTGGGTGCCGAGGTCGTGCCGCTAGGGGTGATGCCGGACGGCTTCAACATCAACAAGGGCTGCGGCGCGACTTGCCCCGACGGGATGCAGGCCCAGGTCGTGGCGCACGGAGCGGACCTGGGGTTGTCGCTGGACGGCGACGCCGACCGCCTGATGATCGCCGATGAGCAGGGCATGCTGCTCGACGGCGACCAGATCATGGCCCTGGTGGCGCGGAGCTGGCATCAGGCGGGCGCGCTCAGGGGCGACGGCGTCGTGGCCACCGTGATGTCGAACCTGGGGCTGGAACGCTTTCTCGCCGGTCTCGGCCTCAAGCTCGAGCGCACCCAGGTCGGAGACCGCTACGTCTCCGAGCACATGATGCGCCACGGCTTCAACGTCGGCGGCGAACAGTCGGGACATATCATCCTCAGCGACTACACCACCACCGGGGACGGCCTGATCGCGGCGTTGCAGGTGATGGCGGTGCTGGTGCGTTCGGGCCGCCCCGCGAGCGAGGTGGGCCGCATCTTCACGCCCCTTCCCCAGCTGCTACGCAGCGTCCGCTTCAACGGCGGCCGCCCGCTGGACGACGAGGCCGTAAAGACGGTGATCGTCGAAGGGGAGCGCAGGCTCGGGAGCGGCGGCCGGCTGCTGATCCGGAAGTCCGGCACCGAACCGGTCATCCGCGTCATGGCGGAGGCGGAAGACGAGGGCTTGGTTTCGACGGTCGTCAACGACATAGCCGCCGCGATCGAGCGCGTGGCTGGCTGACTTGTCCACACGTCATCGGAAAGAAACCGTGCGCGGACGCGTCCTCATCGTGGCCGGCAGCGATTCCAGCGGCGGCGCCGGCATCCAGGCCGACATCAAGACGGTGACGGCGCTGGGCGGCTATGCGGCCACCGCCATCACCGCCCTGACGGCGCAGAACACCAAGGGCGTGCTGGCGGTGATGGCCGTGCCGCCGGAGTTCGTCGTGCGCCAGATGGAAGCCGTGCTCACCGACATCGGCGCCGACTGCATCAAGACCGGAATGCTGCACACCGCCGAGACCATCGAAGCGGTCGCGGCCGCACTGGCCCGTTCGGCGCGCGGCATCCCGCTCGTGGTCGACCCGGTGATGGTGGCAAAGGGGGGAGCCAAGCTGTTGGCCGGCGCGGCGGTGGACGCGTTGAAACGGGATCTCGCGGTCAAGGCGACGATCCTGACTCCGAACGTTCCCGAAGCCGAGGCCCTGACGGGACTCAAGATCCGCGATCTCGACGACATGAAGCACGCGGCCGAGATGGTCCACACCCTGGGGCCGAAGGCGGTGTTGCTGAAGGGCGGGCACATCGCCGACGAGGTGGTCTACGACGTGCTGGCCACTGCCGACGGGGTCGAGGTGTACGAGCATCCTTGGATCGAGACTCCCCATACCCACGGCACGGGATGCACGCTGGCTTCGGCCATCGCCACGGGCTTGGCGCAGAAATTGACGATTTACGAGGCGGTGGTGCGGGCCCGCGCCTATGTGCTCGAAGCCATCCGCTCCGCGCCCGGGTTGGGGCGCGGCCACGGCCCGCTCAACCACGTGCACAGCATCCACGCCTTCGAACGCTGAGCGCGGCTGGCGGCGCAGGGCGCGGAAGGCGGCGAGGGCACCGTCAGCCGTCCCGTCAGTCGTCCCCGGGCCGGCGCACGTAGATCTCGCCGCCCGTGTCGCGGAACAAGGCCGCCATCTCTTCCATCCCCTGGGCGGCGACGTCGCGAATCTCCTGCGTGATCTTCATCGAGCAGAACTTCGGTCCGCACATGGAGCAGAAGTGCGCCAGCTTGGCGCCTTCGGCCGGCAGGGTCTCGTCGTGGAAGGCCTGGGCGGTGTCGGGGTCGAGCGACAGGTTGAACTGATCGCGCCAGCGGAAGTCGAACCGCGCCCGGGACAGCGCGTCGTCGCGCAGCCTCGCGCCGGGATGGCCCTTGGCGAGGTCGGCCGCGTGGGCCGCGATCTTGTAGGCGATGACGCCGTCCTTGACGTCGTTGCGGTCGGGCAGGCCCAGATGCTCCTTGGGCGTCACGTAGCACAGCATCGCGGTGCCGAACCAACCGATCATCGCCGCCCCGATGGCGCTGGTGATGTGGTCGTAGCCGGGGGCGATGTCGGTCACCAGCGGGCCCAAGGTGTAGAACGGCGCCTCGTCGCAGACCGCGAGCTGGCGCTCCACGTTCTCCTTGATCTTGTGCATGGGAACGTGGCCCGGGCCCTCGATCATCACCTGGACGTCGTGTTTCCACGCAATCCTGGTGAGTTCGCCCAGGGTGTCGAGCTCGGCGAACTGGGCCTCGTCGTTGGCGTCGGCGATCGACCCCGGGCGCAGGCCGTCGCCCAGCGAGAAGGCGACGTCGTAACTGCGCATGATCCCGCAGATGTCCTCGAAATGCGTGTAGAGGAAGCTTTCGCGATGGTGGGCGAGGCACCACTTGGCCATGATCGATCCGCCGCGCGAGACGATGCCGGTCACGCGCTTGGCGGTGAGCGGTATGTGGGCCAGCCGGACGCCGGCGTGAATGGTGAAATAGTCCACGCCCTGCTCGGCCTGCTCGATGAGCGTGTCGCGGTAGATTTCCCAGGTCAGGTCCTCGGCCACGCCGCCCACTTTTTCCAGCGCTTGGTAGATGGGCACCGTTCCGATCGGCACCGGCGCATTGCGGATGATCCATTCCCGGATGTTGTGGATGTTCCTGCCGGTGGAGAGGTCCATCACCGTGTCGGCCCCCCAACGGATCGCCCACACCATCTTGTCCACTTCCTCGGCGACCGATGAGGCGATGACCGAGTTGCCGATATTGGCGTTGATCTTGGTGAGGAAGTTGCGGCCGATGATCATCGGCTCGGACTCGGGGTGATTGATATTGGCCGGGATGATGGCGCGGCCGCGGGCGACCTCGCTGCGCACGAATTCGGGGGTCACGAAATCGGGAATGCCGGCGCCCAACGGCTGGCCGTCGCGTAAGACCCGCTCGCTGTTGCTTCGGCCTTCGTTCTCGCGCACGGCGACGTACTCCATCTCCGGCGTGACGAGTCCGGCGCGGGCGTAGGCAAGCTGCGTGACGGCCTGTCCGCGCTTGGCGCGGAGCGCGTGCCCGGCGTTGCCCGGAAACGCCGGCACGGCGGGCGTCTCGTCCTCGTCGTAGCCGTTGTCCAGCGCCGCGACGGCCCGTCGGTCGTCCCGCTCGACGTCGCCGCGGGCGAGGATCCACGGGGCGCGCATCTTCGGCAGGCCGGCCTTGATGTCGATGGCGGCGCCCGGGTCCGTATAGGGGCCGGAGGTGTCATAGGCGACCACCGGCCGCTCGCCCGCGCTTTGCGCGAGCGCGATCCGCCGCATCGCCACGTGCGGGCCGTCGGTCCCGCCGAGCGCGACATGGATCTTCTCCGATCCGGGGATCGGACCGCACGCGACCGAAAGTTCGTCCGCAGGTTCGGTGGCCGGGGTAGAGGTGCCTTCGGGCATCGCGATGCCTCCTTCGTTCCGTCAGACTTCCGTGCCGGGAAGCGCCGAAGGCGAAAGGAGGGGTGGGCGGCCGTCCGCGCGCCCCGTTCCATTCCCTTCGCCGGCATTACCCGGATCAGGTTCTAAGGGTCACCGGACCATCGGCCGCGGGAACGCAAAGGCGCGCCCCTGCCGCCGATCCCGGTATCTCAGCCCCATGCCGGGGCACCCCCAGGAACGCGGCCATCGTGGGACGCGCCCGCCCTGGGGTCAAGGC
>JBAVNO010000175.1:0-19208 GCA_049691095.1 Alphaproteobacteria bacterium
TGGTTCGCGGCCGACGCCGGCCGGGCCCTTCTGTTGGCGGGGAAAAGGGACGAATCGCTGGCCTGGTACGATCTGGTGGCCGGGGGCCACGATCCCGAGGCCAAGACCGCGGAGATGAGTCTGCGGCCGCTCCTCCTGTTGGAGAACGCACAGGAAGGCGCCGGCGATGATGCGCTGCTCGACGAATGGCTGGGTGCCTCGGCCCCGCAAGCGGCCGCACAAGGGACCGTGGTCGCCGCCGCCGCGACCGTGGGCGAGACGGCGCCCGCGCCCGCCAGGGTCGTCGACGACGAGACGGCGGCGCTGGTGCTCGGTCTCCTCGACGAATTGGGCGTGCATGTGCCGCCCCGGCAATGGGAGCCCTATGTGAGCGCGGAGCGCCGTACGGCGGCGATGCCGCTCGTTCCCCTGTGGCAGGAGCTTCGCGCCGCTGCCCGCGACCGGCGGATCGGCGAAACGGTGCTGCTGGCGCTGATCGCGCTCGGCGACGGCGACCTGAAGGAAACCGAACCCATCGTCATCGACGCCGCGGTCGGCGCACTCGCGGCTACGGGCCTGCGCGACGAGGCCCGCGCCTTGGCGATCGAAGCCGCCGTCGCCCACGGGCTGTAGGAGGAGGGCCGTGGCGGTCCGCGCCAAGCCCAAGGATGCAGGGTCGGCCGTTTCGGCCCAGGTCGAGAGCTTCCTCGAAATGTTGTCGGCCGAGCGCGGCGCATCGGCGCATACCATCGCGGCCTATGCGCAGGATCTCGCCGATTTCGCCCGCTTCCTCGAACACCGTGCGCTGGGCGTCGACAAGGCCGACGCGCAAGCCGTCCGCGATTATCTCTCGGCGCTCGCGCGCCGCGGCCTATCGGCGCGCACCGGCGCCCGGCGTCTCTCGGCGATCCGCCAGTTCCACCGCTTCCTCTTGACCGAAGGCCGAAGGCGGGACGATCCCTGCGCCGTCATCGACGGCCCCAGGCAAGGAAGGCCCCTGCCCAAGCTCCTGAGCGAGGCCGAGGTCGAGGCGCTGCTCGCCGCGGCCAACCGCAAACAGGGGCCCGAAGGGGTCCGGCTCATGGCGCTGCTGGAGGTCCTTTATGCCACCGGCCTCAGGGTGTCCGAGCTCGTTGGCCTGCCGTCGGCGGCGCTGGGCCGCGATCCCCGGTTCCTGATCGTGCGCGGCAAGGGCGACAAGGAACGGATGGTGCCGCTGGGCGAGCGGGCCCATGAGGCCCTGCTCCGCTATCACCGCGTGCGCGGCCATTTCCTGGGGCCAAAGGGGCGCGGCGCGGACAAATGGCTGTTTCCGTCGCGCTCCGGGGGCGGGCACCTGACGCGCCAGCGGTTCGGCCAGATGCTCAAATCCCTGGCGCTCGAGGCGGGGATCGCGCCCGGCCTGGTTTCGCCCCACGTGCTGCGCCACTGCTTCGCCACCCATCTCCTGGACCACGGGGCGGACTTGCGGAGCGTGCAGCAAATGCTGGGCCACGCCGACATCTCCACCACCCAGATCTACACCCACGTGCTTTCCGAACGGCTCAAATCCGTGGTCTACGAGCATCACCCGCTGGCCGGCCTGCGACAGCGCCGGCGTTGACAAGCAGGGCCCCGTCCCGCATTTTCGCCCCCTTCTTTTCCTACCCCTGGAGCAGGGAGGGGCGGGTAATATTGTGTTCCAGAAAACTTCCGTGAATTCGGACCGGAAACCGGGGAGAGGGATGGCATGAGCTTTCACATCGTCGAACAGGCGCGCCCGCGCCTCAACCGCAGCGAGCTGGCGGTACCGGGCAGCAATCCGAGTTTGTTTGAGAAGGCGGCGGCTTCGAACGTCGACGTGATCTTCCTCGACCTCGAGGACGCGGTGGCGCCCGACGAGAAGGAGAAGGCCCGCAAGAACGTCATCCAGGCGCTGAACGAGGTGAACTGGCACGGCAAGACCATGTCGGTGCGCATCAACGGGCTGGATACGCACTACATGTATCGCGACGTCGTGGACGTGGTGGAACAGGCCGGCGAGAAGCTGGACCTCATCATGATCCCCAAGGCCGGCACCGCCGGCGACATCTACGCCGTGGACATGCTGGTGACCCAGATCGAGACCGCCAAGAAACACAAGAAGCGGATCGGCTTCGAGATGATCATCGAGACCGCGCTCGGGATGCAGAACGTCCACGAGATCGCGGCCGCGAGCAAACGCAACGAGTCGCTTCACTTCGGCGTCGCCGATTACGCCGCCTCGACCAAGGCCAAGACCACCAACATCGGCGGACCCAACCCCAACTACCACGTGCTGACCGACAAGGATGAATCGGGCAAGCGCGAGGTGCACTGGGGCGACATGTGGCATTACGCCATCGCGCGCATGGTGGTCGCGGCTCGCGCCAACGGTCTTCGGCCCATCGACGGGCCGTTCGGCGATTTCGGCGATCTCGACGGGTTCACGGCCCAGGCCAACCGCGCCGCCACGCTGGGCTGCGAAGGCAAATGGGCGATCCACCCCAGCCAGATCGACCTCGCCAACAAGGTCATGAGCCCGTCCGAGGCCGAAGTCACCAAGGCGCGCCGCATCCTCGAGGCGATGGCCGAGGCCCAGAAGGCGGGCAAGGGCGCGGTGTCGCTGGATGGGCGGCTGATCGACGCGGCCTCGATCAAACAGGCCGAGGTCATGGTCAAGAAGGCGGATCTGATCGCCGGACGCAAGTAAGCGGCCAGGTGCGATTCGGGTTCGGGCGGCGGGGTCTCCTGCCGCCCGAATTTTTTGCCGTATAGGCACGAACCGCGGCCCTGTGTAAGTTTACCCGATGCATAACTTCCTGGATTTCGAGAAGCCGGTCGCCGAACTCGAAGCCAAGATCGAGGACCTGCGGCACCTCACCGACGGCGGCGAAATGAACATCGCCGAGGAGGTGGCGAAGCTCCAGGCCAAGGTCGACAAGATCCTGCGCCAGAGCTATGCGCGCCTCACGCCCTGGCAGAAGGTCCAGGTCGCCCGCCATCCCGACCGCCCGCACTTCAGCGATTACGCCGCGGCCCTGATCCAGGATTTCACGCCGCTCGCGGGCGACCGCACCTACGGCGAAGACCGGGCCATCATCGGCGGACTGGGGCGCTTCCGGGGCCGCTCCGTGATGGCCATGGGCCACGAGAAGGGCAAGGACGCCGCCTCGCGCGTGATGCACAATTTCGGCATGGCCCGGCCCGAGGGCTACCGCAAGACCGTGCGCCTGATGGAGCTTGCCGACCGCTTCAATCTGCCGGTCATCACCTTCGTCGATACCGCGGGCGCCTACCCGGGCGTGGGCGCGGAGGAACGGGGCCAGTCCGAGGCCATCGCACGGGCGATCGAGACCTGTCTTTCGATCCGGGTCCCGTTCGTGTCGACGATCGTCGGCGAAGGGGGCTCGGGCGGCGCGATCGCGATCGCCGCCGCGAATTCGGTCCTGATGCTGGAGCACGCGGTCTATTCGGTGATCTCGCCCGAGGGCTGCGCATCGATCCTGTGGCGCGACACGGCCCGGGCCCAGGAGGCGGCCGAGGCCATGCGGGTGACGGCCGAGGATCTGTTCAAGCTCCAGGTGATCGACGAGATCGTGCCCGAGCCGGTGGGCGGGGCCCATCGCCATCCCGAGCAGACCATCAAGGCGGTGGGCGACGCGGTGGAAAAGGCGCTGGAACGCCTGTCGCGCATCGACGGCGGCGAGCTGGCGCAACGCCGGCGCGAAAAATTCCTCGAGATGGGTAAGGCGGGGCTGGGCTAGGCCGGCCGCTCGAACGCGCGCGGCCTTCAGGCCACCTTGCCGTGGCAGTGCTTGTACTTCCGGCCCGAGCCGCAGGGGCAGGGCGCGTTGCGCTGCACTTTTCCCCAACTGGCGGGGTTCTTGGGATCGAGCGCCGTCGATGCCACGCGCGAGGGCGCCGTGCGCGGCGGCGGCAACTCGGACCGGTCCTCATGGGCGCCGGCCCAAACCTCCGCCATCTGCCGCGGCGGGGGCTCGGGAACGGCCTCATCGGGCGGTTCCACGCGCACCTCGAGGTGGCAGAGCACGCCGGTCACGGTCTCGCGCAGCCTCGTCAGCATCGCCTCGAACATGCGGAAGGCCTCGCGCTTGTACTCGTTCAGCGGGTCGCGCTGGCCATAGGCGCGGAGGTTGATGCCCTGCCGCAGATGGTCGAGCGACAACAGGTGGTCCTTCCACGTCTGGTCGAGGAGCTGCAACAGCAGGCTCTTTTCCGCCATGCGCATGATCTGCGGGCCGAAATTCGCGGCCTTCTCCGCCATCTTGCGGTCCGAGGCGTCGATGACCCGGGCTTTGATCTCCTCGTCGGCGATGCCTTCCTCGGCCGCCCAGTCCTTGATCGGCAAATCCAGGCTCAGAACCCGCAGCGCCTCTTCGTGCAGGGCGTGGGTGTCCCACTGCTCGGCGTAGGCGGTTTCCGGGATGCAACGGGTCACCATGTCGGCGATGACCTCGTGGCGCATCGCGCCCACCGTCTCCGAGACGTCGTCGGCCGACATGATCTCGCGGCGCTGCTCGTAGATCACCTTGCGCTGATCGTTCATCACGTCGTCGAACTTGAGCAGCGTCTTGCGGATTTCGAAGTTGCGCGCCTCGACCTTCTGCTGCGCCTTCTCCAGGGCCTTGTTGACCCAGGGATGGACGATGGCCTCGCCTTCCTGGATGCCGAGCGTCTTGAGCCAGCCGTCCATGCGCTCGGAGCCGAAGATACGCATCAGATCGTCTTCGAGCGAGAGGAAGAACTTGGAGGCGCCGGGATCGCCCTGGCGCCCGGACCGGCCGCGCAGCTGGTTGTCGATGCGGCGGCTTTCATGGCGCTCGGTCGCGAGCACGAACAGGCCGCCCGCGTCCCTCACCACGTCCTTGGCGACGGCGATCTCGTCGGCGATGGCGGCGATTCGCTTCTTGCGCTCCTCGGGCTCGGCGATTTCGGACAGTTCCTGCTTCACCCGCATGTCGAGATTACCGCCGAGCTGGATGTCGGTGCCGCGCCCGGCCATGTTGGTGGCGATGGTCACGGCGCCGGGCGTTCCGGCCTGGGCGATGATGTAGGCTTCCTGCTCGTGATGGCGCGCGTTCAGCACGTGATGGGGGATCTTGCGCTTCTTCAACAGGTCGGCGAGGTGCTCGGATTTCTCGATGCTGACGGTGCCCACCAGCACCGGCTGCTTGCGCTGATGGCATTCGGCGATGAGGTCGAGAATGGCGTTGTTCTTCTCGGGGGCGGTGCGATAGACCTCGTCGTGCTGGTCGTCGCGGACGCAGGGCAGGTTGGTCGGGATCTCGATCACGTCGAGCTTGTAGATGTCGGCAAACTCCGCGGCCTCGGTCATGGCCGTGCCGGTCATGCCGGCGAGCTTGGGATAGAGGCGGAAATAGTTCTGGAACGTGATCGAGGCCAGCGTCTGGTTCTCGGTCTGGACCTCGACCGCTTCCTTGGCCTCGAGGGCCTGGTGCAGCCCGTCGGAATAGCGGCGTCCCTCGAGCGCGCGGCCGGTGAAATCGTCGATGATGATGACCTTGTCGTTCTTGACGATGTAGTCCACGTCGCGCCGGAACAGCTTGTGCGCCCGCAGCGCCTGGTTGGCGTGGTGCACGAGGGCGACGTTGTGGATGTCGTAGAGCGAGCCGGTCTCGAGCAGGCCGTCTTCCGTGAGCAGGGTCTCGATGGTCTCGGCGCCCTTTTCGGTGAGCGTCACCGCGCGGACCTTCTCGTCCTTCTCGAAATCGTCGTCCGCGAGCTTGGGGATCAGCCGGTCGACACGGCGATAAAGCTCCGAGGAATCCTCGGTCGGGCCCGAGATGATGAGCGGCGTGCGCGCCTCGTCGACCAGGATCGAGTCCACCTCGTCGACGATGCCGTAATGGAACGGCCGGTGGACCATCTGGTCCAGCCGGAACTTCATGTTGTCGCGCAGGTAGTCGAACCCGAGCTCGTTGTTGGTGCCGTAGGTGACGTCCGCCCCATAGGCCTCGCGCCGCTCCTCGTCCGAGAGGCCGTGGACGATGCATCCGACCGAAAGGCCGAGGAAGCGGTAGATCTGGCCCATCCATTCGGCGTCGCGCTTGGCGAGATAATCGTTGACGGTGACGACGTGCACCCCCTTTCCGGGGAGCGCGTTCAGATACACGGCCAGCGTCGCCACCAGCGTCTTGCCTTCGCCGGTCTTCATCTCCGCGATCTGGCCGCGGTGAAGCACGATGCCGCCGATGAGCTGGACGTCGAAATGCCGCTGGCCCAGCGTCCTTTTCGCGGCCTCGCGCACGGTGGCGAACGCCGGGACGAGCAGGTCGTCCAACGGTTCGCCGGCGGCCAGCCGGGCGCGCAACTCTCCCGTCCGCTCGCGGAGCGCATCGTCGGAGAGATGGGACAGCTCGGGCTCCAGGGCGTTGATCGCCGCCACCTGGGCGTAAAGGCGCCTGACGTACCGGTCGTTGGCTGTGCCGAAGATGCGCCGGGCGATGGCCCCGATCATGTGCGCCCTCGAAATCGGTTGCGGGAGTTGGAAAAGCCGTGGCTGGCCACAAGACAAATAGGGGCATGGCGGCGCACTGTCAACGACGGCGGACCCGGCTTGGCGCGGTGCGCCTGCGACGCAGCCGTCCCTTGCGGCACGCGCGCCGATGTGCAAAAAACCGCCTGGCCGCCCCGCCGTTCGGGGCCTTGTCCCCGGACCTCGTACCCGCACCGCATCAGGTCATGGCCGAACGCTCGCCCCTTGCCCCGGACCGGTTCCCCGAAATGCCCGCGGTTCCCGGCGTGCGGCTTGCCGCAGGGGCATGCGGCATCCGGTATAAGGGCCGCATCGACCTCCTGCTGACGGAGATCGAGCCCGGCGCGACCGTGGCCGGCGTCTTCACCCGGTCGCTCACGGCCGGCGCGCCGGTGGTATGGTGCCGGCAGGCGCTGAAAGGGGGCCGGGCGCGCGCCTTCGTGGTCAATTCCGGCAATTCCAACGCCTTCACCGGCAAGGCCGGGGTCAAGGCGGTGGCCGAGACCGTGGCCGCGGCGAGCCGGCTCATGGGCTGCGCGAAGAGCGAGGTGTTCGTCGCCTCGACCGGCGTCATCGGCGAGCCGCCGCCGGTGGGGAAGATCGTCGCCGCGCTGCCGGGCCTGCGCCAGAAGCTTCAAGTCGCGGCGTGGGAAGACGCGGCCCACGCCATCATGACCACCGACACCTTCGCCAAGGGGGCCTCGCGCACCGCGAAGATCGCCGGGAAGACCGTGGTCATCAACGGCATCGCCAAGGGCTCGGGCATGATCGCCCCCGACATGGCGACGATGCTGGCGTTCCTGTTCACCGATGCCGCGATCCCCAAAGGCGTGCTGCAGAGTTTGCTGAAGTCGGCGAATGCGCGCTCCTTCAACTCCATCACCGTCGATGGCGATACCTCGACCAGCGACACGGTGCTCCTGGTTGCGACCGGCAAGGGCGCGAAGCACCCGCGCATCGCATCCGCCTCCGACCCCAGGCTCAAGGACTTCCGGGCCAAACTCGACGCTGTGATGCAGGATCTGGCCAAGCAGATCGTGCGCGACGGCGAGGGGGCGCAGAAGTTCGTCACCATCAACGTCACCGGCGCGAAATCCGACGACGCGGCGCGGCGCATCGGCCTTGCCATCGGCAACTCGCCGCTGGTCAAGACCGCGGTCGCAGGCGAGGACGCGAACTGGGGCCGGATCGCCATGGCGGTGGGCAAGGCGGGCGAGGCGGCGAACCGCGACAAGCTCAAGATCGCGATCGGCGGCGTCGCCGTGGCCGCCAGGGGCGGGCGGGTGCCGAACTACGACGAAGGCCCGGTGGCCGCGCACATGAAGACCCGCGACATCGTCATCGACGTCGATGTGGGCGTGGGCAAGGGCCGCGCCCGGGTGTGGACCTGCGATCTGACCCACGGCTACATCTCGATTAATGCCGAATACCGGACCTGAGGCGGCACATCTGCCCGTGGTGCTGGTCGCCGCGGTGGCGCTGGTCGATCCGGACGGCCGGGTGCTGCTCGCCCGGCGCCCCGCGGGCAAGCACATGGAAGGCCTGTGGGAGTTTCCGGGCGGCAAGGTGCACGACGGCGAGACGCCGGAACAGGCGCTGATCCGCGAGCTGGACGAAGAGCTCGGCATCGACGTGGCGGCGAGCTGCCTGGCGCCGCTCACCTTCGCCTCGCACCGCTACGAGGCCTTCCATCTTCTGATGCCGCTCTACGTCTGCCGGGTGTGGAAGGGCACGGTGACCGCGCGCGAAGGCCAGGACCTCGCCTGGGCGCGGCCGGCGCAACTGGCGAGCTATCCCATGCCCCCGGCGGACGCGCCTCTCGTGGCTCAGCTCCGCGACCTGCTTTAGGCCCGATGGGCCGGCGCGAATCTGCCGGACCCGATCGCCCCGTTTACACCGCTCAGCGCGGCCGCGCCTTGTCGCCGGCCGAATGCTCCGCCGTTCCCAGGGCGTCGGCAAGCCGCGCCGCCGCCGAGCCGGGCTTCAAGGCCTTGGGCTGGGACTCGTGCGGTGCCCAGGCGGTCAGGTACAGCACCTGGAAGCTGGCCGGCACCCGGCCGTCGCCCGCGCCGTCTTCGGCACAGAGCGCCCTGTAAGCGCCATCGACCCGGGCCAGGGTGGCGCGGCGCGCGAAGCCGCGGGCGCGGGTCGACACCGCATTGGCCTCGCCCATGCCGCGCAGATCGTCCATCAGGGCGTGGGCGTCCGTGTAGCGCACCGTCAAGGTCTCGGAATCGACGACCGGGAGGGCGAAACCCGCCCGCTGTAGCAGCGCGCCCGCGTCCCTCACGTCGGCGAACGGCGAGACGTGGACGCCGGCGCCGCCCTGCTCGGCGAGATCGGCCTCGATCCAGGCCGTGCGCAGTTCGGCGAGCGTCCCGCCCCCCAGCATGGCGGCCAGGAACAGGCCGTCGGGCTTGAGGCACCGCCCGATCTGCACCAACGCGCCGGGAAGGTCGTTGACCCAGTGCAGGCTGAGGCAGCTCGCCACCAGATCGAAGGAAGCGGGGGCGAAGGGCAGGAACTCCTCGTCGGCCGCCAGGGTGAGCACCCGCGGCCCCTTTTGGCCACTCTCTCCGGCGCTCCGGCCGGTGGCGTCGGCCGCCGCCGCCATCGCCGGCGAGAGATCGCATTGCACCAGTGTCTCGATGCCGCCCCGGGCGGCCACAAGGGCGGACAGGGTGCCGGCATGGCAGCCGAGGTCGAGCGCCGACGCAAAGGTGCGGGTGACGTCGGAAAGCCGGTCGCACAGGCGCTCCGCCACCTCGCGGAAAAGGAAGTCGTGGGCTGCGAAATCGGCCGCGGCGCGGTCGCGGTGGCGGCGGACCAGCGCCCGGTCGAACACGTTCGCGGATTGCGCCATGCCCGATATATGGCACGCCCCGAGGCGGCGAGGAAGGCCGCCGGCCCGGCCCAGCCCGCGTCCTCGAGCACGTCCTTGCGCGCTCCCCGAGGGCGCGGCGCGATTGACAGGATGGGCGGGCTTCGCTGTCATGGCCCTATGCAGCAAGGCGGCATGACGCTGGAACGGATGACGCGAGCGGGCTCGCGCCTGCTCGATCTCCTGCTGCCGCCACGGTGCCTGAAGTGCGGCTGCCAGGTCCAGCGCTCGGGTACCCTTTGCACCGGCTGCTGGAACGCGGTTCAGTTCCTGGGCCCGCCCCAGTGCGCGCGGTGCGGCTATCCGTTCGAGTTCGACGCCGGTTCCGGGTCGCTGTGCGCCCAGTGCACGAGGGAAGAGCCGGAATACGGCCGGGCGCGGGCCGTGTTCCGTTACGACGCGGCGAGCAGGGGCCTGATCCTCGCCTTCAAATATTCCGACCGCACCGACGCGGCGCTCGCCTTCGGCCATTGGCTCATGCGCGCGGGCCATGACCTCTTGGCGGACGCCGATCTGATCGCGCCCGTGCCGCTGCATTGGACCCGCCTGTTCGCCCGCCGCTACAACCAGGCCGCGCTTCTGGCCAACGCGCTTGCCCGCGCCTCCGGCATTCCGGCGGCCCCCGCCCTCATCTCGCGCCGCAGGCGCACGCCGTCCCAGGGCGGTCTCGGCGCCGAGGCCAGGCGGCGCAACGTGCGCTCGGCCTTCGGCCTGTCGGCCCGCGCGCGCGAGCAGGTAGAGGGCCGCCGCGTGATCCTCGTCGACGACGTGCTCACCACCGGGGCCACGGTCAACGAATGCGCGCGGCTCTTGCTGGGGGCGGGCGCCAAGGCGGTCGACGTGCTGACGCTGGCGCGGGTGGTGCGGGAGCGGGCCTGAGGACGGCTTTGCGGGGAAGGCTGGCGGAACTTGGGCCCGGTTATGATATGGGGGTCAACGGAAACGAGGCCGACGAACCCATGCGGCAGGTGGAAATCTATACCAGGGTGCTGTGCGCCTATTGCCATCGCGCCAAGAAGCTGTTGGGCGCGAAGAACGTGCCGTTTGTCGAGTATGACGTGACCATGGATGCCGAGAAGCGGCGGGAGATGGTCGCGCGCAGCGGCGGCCGCACGACGATGCCGCAGATCTTCGTCGGCGGCGAGCATGTGGGCGATTCGGAAGAGCTGTTGCGGCTCGAGCGCGAGGGGCGGCTCGACAGGATATTAAAGGAGGCGTCGTGAACGCGATGGCGAATGAGCGCCTGAAGGTCGCCTGCGTGCAGACCAATTCGGGGCGCGAGATCGCGCCCAACGTCGCCGCGGCGTCCGATCTCGTGCGCCGCGCCCGCAACCAGGGCGCCGAATTCATCCTTTTGCCCGAGAACGTGGCAATGGTGGAGCCGAACGCCGCGTTGCTGCGCGCGAAGGCGGAGCCCGAGGCCGGACATGCGGCCCTGATCGCGTTCCAGGAGCTGGCGCGCGAGACGGGCGCGTGGCTGCTCGTCGGGTCGCTCGCGGTGCGCGTCACCGACGAGCGGATCGCGAACCGGTCGTTCCTGCTCGATGGCGAGGGCGCGGTCCGCGCCCGCTACGACAAGATCCACATGTTCGATGTCGACCTCGCGAACGGCGAGTCCTACCGCGAATCCGCGACCTTCCGGCCGGGCGAATCGGCGGTGCTGGCCGAGACGCCGTGGGGACGGCTCGGCATGAGCGTGTGCTACGACCTCCGGTTCCCGCATCTCTATCGCGCCATGGCCAAGGCCGGGGCGCGCATGTTCGCGGTTCCTTCCGCCTTCACCCAGGTCACGGGTCGCGCCCACTGGCACGTGCTGTTGCGCGCCCGCGCGATCGAGACCGGCGCCTATGTGTTCGCGCCGGCCCAATGCGGCGTTCACGCCGAAGGCCGCCGCACCTACGGCCACTCGCTGATCGTCGATCCCTGGGGCACGGTGCTGGCCGACGGCGGCGAGGAGCCGGGAATCGTCTCGGCCGAGATCGAACTGGCGCGCCCCGACGAGGCCCGGGCCATGATCCCGGCGCTCTACCATGACCGGCCGTTCATGGTGCTCTCGCCCGAGGAGGAAGAGGACGGTGTACTGGCCGACGGCGGCTGATCGGTCCGGCCGCGGGCCCTTGCCTGCGGCGTCGAACCCGGTCGGGCGTCGAACCCGGTCGGGCGCTGGTCCTTGCCGCCGGTCTTCGTGAGGCCAGCGGTTTCCCGCGTGGCCGATTGACAAGAATTTTTGTTATAAAACAAATATATACAGCATTTCTGCTGTATAAACTTTTCTCCACGCCCGCGACAGGCGTGGCCGGTGGCAGCTGGCGAACGGATGGGCGGGAGCCGGGCGGGTGGCCGCTTCTAGGGCAGACGATCCCGCGGCCCCAGGGCATGCACGGGCGGGCCTGCCTCGCCGGCCATGAGGTCGTTGATGGCGCAAAGCCGTTGCACGACCATTGGCCGGGGCGTTTCGGTGTAGCCGTGCTCATAGGCGACCACCTGAAGCCGCCCGCGGGCGACCTCGAGCAGCTCGCCCGGTGCCAGCAGGTAGTCGGGGTTGCGGGGGTGTCCGAACCTTTCGTTGCCGCGGGCGAAGGTCTCGTAGAGGAGCACGGCGCCCGGCTCGAGCGCCGCGAGCAGAGCCGGGAACAGGGGCCGGTGCAGGTAGTTCGTCACCACCACGGCGGCGAAGACGCGGCCATCGAACGGCCACGGCGCCGCCTCGAGATCGGCCGAAAGCGCGGTGAACCGGGGTTCACCCGCGAGGTCGGCAACGCCCGAGATGTCCCGATCCACCGCCACGACCCGGTGGCCGAGCGCGAGGAAGAAACGGGCGTGGCGGCCGCCGCCGCAGGCGACGTCGAGCACGGTTCCCTCGGACGGGCCGCCCGCCGGCACCAGGTGGGCGAAACGGGCGATGAAAGCCGAGGGTGCTTTCAAACCCGCGCCATGGCTTTCGCGCGCCGTCAAACCCTTGTCCCCGTTAACTTTAATGAGTATCGCCGCTGGTTACGCGCGCAGGCATGTGCTATTGAGATAGGAACGCTATTGCCGCGGACGGCATCGGGGCCGGCCGGCGGGAGCGACGAAATCGGGCGGAACACATGATCCTCTTCGACCTCAAATGCCAGTCGGACCATGTCTTCGAAGCCTGGTTCCGCGACGGCGCCACGTTCGAGAAACAATCCGCGGCGGGCGAGATCGCTTGTCCGATTTGCGGCGAAACCCGTGTCGCCAAGGCGCCCATGGCGCCGCACGTCACGAAGTGCGGATCCGAGAGCGGGGATGGCCCGAAGCTCGTCGCGCGCGGGTCGGCCGAATCGGCGCTGGCGCGCGAGCTTTCCAAGGAGCTGGCCCGCCTCTACAGGCACATCGAGGACGCCTGCGACTACGTCGGCAAGCAGTTCCCCGACGAAGCGCGCAAGATCCATTACGGCGAAAGCGAGCGCCGCGACATTTTCGGCGAGGCCTCGGAGGAAGAGACGCGCGCCCTTCTGGAAGAGGGGGTCGCGGTGTTTCGCCTTCCCTGGGTCCGCCGGCGTCAAGATTCCTGACCCTTCCGCGTCACTGCGGCCGGTCGGCCAGCATCATATAGTTGACGTCGCTATCGCCGCTCAATTGCCAGCGGCCATGCAGCGGATCGAAGCTGACGCCCGTCGTCTCCACGATCCGCAGGCCACTGGCCCGCAGAATCCCCGCCAGCTCCGAAGGGCGGATGAACCGGCGCCAGTCGTGGGTACCCCGGGGCAGCCACCGCAACAAATATTCCGCCCCGACGATGGCGAGCGCGAACGACTTGACGGTGCGATTGAGCGTCGCCGTCACCATCATGCCGCCCGGTGCCACCAGAGCCGCGCAGGCGTCGAGGAACGTGGTCACGTCGGCGACGTGCTCGACGACCTCCATGTTCAGCACGATGTCGAACCGTGCCTCCGCCGCCGCCAGGTCCTCGGCCAGCGCCTGGCGATACGCGATGGCGAGGCCGCCGGCCGCCGCATGGCAGCGCGCGATCTCCACGTTCGTCTCGCCGGCGTCTATCCCGGTGACCGTGGCGCCGAGGCGGGCCAGGGGTTCGCACAAGAGGCCGCCGCCGCAGCCGATGTCGAGGACCGTCAGCCCCTCGAGCGGCCTCAAAGACCGGATGTCCCGGCGCCATCTTGCCGCCGCGCGGCCGCGGACGTATTCCAGGCGCACCGGATTGAGGCGATGAAGCGGACGGAACTTGCCGTCGGGGTCCCACCAGCCTTCGGCCAGCGCGTCGAACCGCGCGACCTCGCGCGGATCGGCGGTCCCGCGCCCGCCGGCCCGCCGGCCCGGCGTATCCTGGGGCGTACCCTGGGGCGTATCCTGGGGCGTATCCTGGGGCGGGCCGGGGCTTGCGCTCGAAGGCGCCATGGCGGGTCTCCGGGGATGCGGGGGGCGATTGAGGCCGGTCTTGCCTCGCGCCGGGCAAATTATGTATTACCCGCGGGACAAACGGCAACCGTTCAGAGCCGCTCGCGGTATCGACCCACCAGCAATCGGCCGGCGCGATTGATCCGCGCGGGGGAATGCCCCGCCGCGGCGCCGGTTCCACGCAGGACATAGCACGATGGCCCGCATCGTACAGAAATTCGGCGGCACCTCGGTCGCCAACATCGAGTGCATCAAGAACGCGGCGCGCCGCGTCAAGCGCGAGGTGGACTCCGGCAACCAGGTGGCGGTGGTGGTGTCGGCCATGTCCGGCGTGACCGACCAGCTGGTCGGGTTCGCGACCGAGTTCTCGCGGCTTTACGACGCCAAGGAATACGATACCGTGGTGTCGGCGGGCGAGCAGGTGACCAGCGGCCTCTTGGCCCTGGCGCTGCAGGAAATAGGCGTTTCGGCGCGCTCGTGGCTCGCCTGGCAGGTTCCGATCCGCACCGACGGGGCGCACGGCAAGGCGCGCATCCTCGAGGTCGAGACCGGGGCGCTCGAGCAGTGCCTGAAGCAGGGCCGGGTCGCCGTGGTCGCCGGATTCCAGGGCCTCGGTCCCGACGACAGGCTCGCCACGCTGGGCCGCGGCGGATCGGACACCAGCGCGGTGGCGCTGGCCGCCGCCCTGCGCGCGGAGCGGTGCGACATCTTCACCGATGTGGACGGGGTCTACACCGCCGATCCCAGGATCGTTGCGAAGGCCCGAAAGCTCGATAAGATCACCTACGAGGAAATGCTGGAGATGGCGTCGCAGGGGTCCAAGGTCCTGCAGACGCGCTCGGTCGAAATGGCCATGAAGCATCACGTGCGGCTTCAGGTCCTCTCGGCTTTCGACGACACGCCCGGAACCTTGGTCGTTGATGAGGATGAGATCGTGGAGAAGGAACTTGTAAGCGGCATCGCCTACAGCCGCGACGAGGCGAAGATCACTCTGGTGCGGGTTCCCGACCGTCCGGGCGTCGCCGCCAGCATCTTCGGCCCGCTGGCGGACGCCAACATCAATGTCGACATGATCGTGCAGAACGTCTCCGAAGACGGACTGCACACCGATCTCACCTTCACCGTGACACGGGCGGACCTGGATACCGCCATGCACGTGCTGGAAAGGAAGAAGGCGGAGCTTGGCTACGAGGCGCTGGTTCCGGACGCCGGCGTCGTGAAGATCTCCGTCATCGGCGTGGGCATGCGCAGCCACGCCGGAATCGCGCAGAAGATGTTCTCCACCTTGGCCAGCAAGGGCATCAATATCCAGGTCATCTCCACCTCCGAGATCAAGGTCAGCGTCCTGATCGCCGAGGAATACGCCGAACTGGCCTTGCGCGCCCTTCACAGCGCGTACGGACTGGATGCCGCCTGAATCGGATGACACGAAGCCAATCCCGGGCGATTTTGGACCGCCTTTGGCGTCGAGGGCGCGAATTCCTCGGGTGCGAGTTCGCGATCATGGGCGGGGCCATGACCTGGGTCTCGGAACGCCATCTGGTCGCGGCCATATCCAATGCCGGCGGTTTCGGCGTCATCGCTTCGGGCTCGATGTCGCCCGAAATTCTGTCGGATGAGATCGCCGCCACCTACCGTCTCACGACCCGGCCGTTCGGGGTCAATCTCATCACCCTGCACCCGCAGCTCGACGACCTCATCGACGCGTGCACGCACCACAAGGTCGGCCATGTCGTGCTCGCCGGAGCGTTGCCCAAGCGCGCAGCAATCGAGCGCATCAAGGAGTCGGGCGCCAAGGCGGTCTGCTTCGCGCCCACCCTTTCCATCGCGCGCAAGCTGGTGAAGCTCGGCGCCGATGCGCTCATCATCGAGGGCATGGAGGCGGGCGGCCACATCGGGCCCGTAACCACGACGGTGCTGGCGCAGGAAATCCTCCCCGACCTCAGGGAGGTGCCGGTATTCGTGGCCGGCGGCATCGGGCGCGGCGAAGCCATCCTGTCGTTTCTCGAGATGGGCGCTTCCGGATGCCAGCTCGGCACCCGGTTCGTGTGCGCCCACGAATCGATCGCCCATCCGCGTTTCAAGGAAGCTTTCCTGCGCGCCGATGCGCGCGAGGCGGTGCCTTCGGTGCAGGTGGACGCCCGCTTCAAGGTGATTCCGGTGCGCGCGCTGGCCAACAACGCGTCGCGCCGCTTCGTCCAGTTCCAGCGCGAGTTGGTCGCGCGCTTCGAAGCCGGCGAGCTCGACCAGACGCAGGCGCAGCTCGAGATCGAGCACTACTGGGCCGGCGCGCTGCGGCGGGCGGTCATCGACGGCGACGTCGAGAACGGATCGGTGATGGCCGGGCAAAGCGTCGGCATGGTGAAGCGCGAGCAGTCGACGCGGGACATCATCCTCGAGCTGTTGGGCCAGGCGCTGGCCGCGCTCGAGGCCAAGGACCGGGATCGGGTCATGGTCTGATGGAACGCGGCGCGGATCTTGGCGGATCACGTCAGGTGCTGAAAAGCGTCCGGGACGTGATGGCCGGCACCCGCGGCGCCGAGGCCAGACTCGAACAAGTGGTCAAGATCATCGCCGCCGGAATGGTGGCGGAGGTGTGCTCGGTCTACGTACTGCGGGCGGGCGACGTCCTGGAGCTGTTCGCCACCGAAGGCCTGAAGCGCGAGGCCATCCACGTCACGCGCCTTCGCGTCGGCGAGGGTCTGGTGGGCGACATCGCCGCCCACGCCCGTCCGCTGGCGCTGGCGGAAGCCCAATCCCATCCGTCCTTCGCCTACCGTCCCGAAACCGGCGAGGAGGCGTACCACTCGCTGATGGGCGTGCCCATCCTGCGCGCGGGCCGGGTGCTCGGCGTCCTGGTGGTGCAGAACAAGAGCCCCCGCAATTACACCGAGGAAGAAATAGAGACTCTCGAAACGGTGGCGATGGTGCTGGCGGAGCTGGTCGCCAGCGGCGAGCTCGTCGATCCCGCGGAGACCCGGCACCCCGACGGCATCGCACTCCTCACGCTGCGCCTGGAAGGGGTGCGGCTCAACAGCGGAATCGCGATGGGCCGCGCCGTCCTGCACAATCCCCGCATCAGGATCGAGAAGATCGTCGCCGAAGACGTGGGCGCCGAGCTTGAGCGCCTCACGCGCGCTCTCTCCGGCATGCACACGGCCTTGGACGACATGCTGGCGGCCGACGACCTGTTCGCGAGCGGCGAGCACCGGGACGTGCTGGAAACCTACCGCATGTTCGCCGCGGACAGCGGCTGGCTGGGCCGCATCCGCGAAGCGGTCGAAGGCGGGCTGACGACCGAGGCCGCGGTCCAGAAGGTGCAGGACGACACCCGCGCCCGCATGAGCCACGTGACCGACGCCTACCTGCGCGAACGTCTGCTCGATTTCGAGGATCTGACGAACCGGCTCCTGCAGCACCTGGCGGGCGGCGGGGCCAAACCGTCCCGAGGGGATCTGCCCGAGGACATGGTGGTCGTCGCGCGCTCGATGGGGCCGGCGGAGCTCTTGGATTACGACCGCAAGCGGCTGCGCGCGGTGGTGCTGGAGGAGGGCTCGGCCACGGCCCATGTGGCGATCATCAGCCGGGCGCTCGGCATCCCGGTCGTGGGCCAGGTCAAGGACGTGGTGTCCAAGATCGACCCGCTCGACCTCGTGATCGTGGACGGCGAAAACAACCAGGTCTTCATCCGCCCCGGCGAGGACGTGCAGCAGGCGTTCCAGCAGGCCGTGGCGAGCCGGGCCGCCCGCCAGGCCGCCTACGCGACGATGCGGGATCTGCCGGCGGTCTCGAAGGACGCGGTCGCGGTCTCGCTCAACCTCAATGCCGGCCTGCTTGCGGATTTGAATCGGCTCACGGAGACCGGCGCCGAAGGCGTGGGCCTATATCGCACCGAAATTCCGTTCATGGTGCGGCCGCAGTTCCCCATTGTGCAGGAACAGACGCGCTTCTACAGGAAGGTGCTGAAGCTCGCGGGCAAGCGCCCGGTCGTGTTCCGCACGCTCGACGTGGGCGGCGACAAGCTCTTGAGCTACATGCGTCACGCCAAGGAAGAGAACCCGGCCATGGGCTGGCGGTCGATTCGCATCGGGCTCGACCATCCGCTGTTGCTGCGTCAGCAGCTTCGGGCGCTGTTGCGCGCCGCAAGCGGCAAGCAACTGCACGTGATGTTCCCCATGATTTCCGAAGTCGCCGAGTTCGAGGCGGCGCGCGCCATCCTCGATCTCGAACTCGAGCGCGCCCGCACCAAGGGCCAGTCGCTCCCGAATGAAATCAGGGTCGGGGCCATGGTCGAGGTGCCGGCGCTGGTGTGGCAGCTCGACTCCCTGTTGCCGCGCGTCGACTTCCTTTCGGTCGGCAGCAACGACCTGTTTCAGTTCATGTTCGCGAGCGACCGCGGCAGCCCGACCCTGTCGGAACGCTACGACGTGCTATCCCCGCCGGTTCTGACCTTGCTCAGGACCCTGGTGGAGCGATGCCGGGACGCGTCGGTGCCGCTCGGACTGTGCGGTGAGATGGCCGGGCTGCCGCTCGAGGCCATGGCGCTCATCGGGGTGGGCTTGAGAAGCCTGTCCATGGCGGCCCCCTCCTTGGGCGCCATCAAGGCCATGTTGCGAAGTCTCGATGTCGGCGCCTTGGAGCACTATTTTCAAATCCTATATCCGTTGCCCGATCACAGCGTCCGCAACCGGCTCAAGGCCTTCGCCCTCGACCACGGGGTGGTCATCTGAATCGTTGCCTCGCAAACTCCCTTCTTGGTAATAAAGGGGCAGGAGACCGTTTTCCCGCCGGTTTGCCGGCGCTGCCATGGCTTGGGCGTTAACCGGGCGGTAACCATAAAGCAGACCAAATGACGGTTGGCGGTTTCCGTTGGGATGCGCCGGCGGCCTGACGGCTGGACGGCGCGCGGCATGGCCAAGCGGGAGTAAGGCAATCCATACCGAAGAACAGGGCGATGGGCTGAAAGAGGCCTTGTCGGACCGCGTTTCGTCGGCTTCTTCCGAGCGCTCCGCGGTCGGCGAGCTGCTTCGCGCGACCCGGCTTCGGTATGGCTGGGACCTCGAAGACGTCGAGGTGGCGCTTCGCATTCGTTTGTCGCATCTGGAGGCGATCGAAAGCGGGCGCCTTCAGGACCTGCCCGGGGCCACCTATGCGGTCGGATTCGTGCGTGCCTATGCCGACCATCTGGGGCTGGACCGCGAAGAGGTGGTGGCCCGTTTCCGCGAGGAAATCTCGGACCTTCCCAACCGGACCCAGCTCAATTTCCCGAAACCGATCCCCGAAAGCCGGGTCCCCAGCGCCATCGTGCTTCTGGTCGCGGCCGCCTTGGCCGTGGGGGCCTATGGCGGCTGGTACTACGTGACCATCGGCAAGCAGCTGAACGTCGAGTCGGTGGCCGAGGTGCCGCAGCAACTGGCCCAGGAATCCCCCGCCGACACCTCCGGTCAGACC